>JAWXCO010000181.1:0-15241 GCA_034408705.1 Bacteroidota bacterium | reverse complement strand
GATGCGAACGCTGATAAATAAAAAGATGATTATATTATTACCCTGAGCGAGCGATCTAACAAGAAAGTGAGGAGCAAGCCCTGACAGGAATCGCCTGGTTTATTTTTTCAGCTCCATCATCCCCCATCAGCTGCCAGGGTAATACGGTAACCGTTCAGGTCCTCGAAGACCACTTCCTGTTTCCCGTAAAAAGTTTGTTCGGTAAGTTCTATTATCCGTGCCTTTAGTTTCAATTGTTCCACTAATCCACCTAAAGATCGTACTTTAAAATACAGACCCGCATCCCGTATATGACCGGGAATCATTTCTTTTTCCGAAGGAAACAACATAAAAGCTGCACCCTCCCACTCCAGTTGTACCCAGCTAAGTGGCGTATCCGGGTCAAAGTCAAAGCTGCTGCCTGTGCAGGCAAAGCCAATACTTATGTACCAGCTGGCTGATTTCGCAATATCCGATACCCCGAGAAAGGGAATGCATACAGCCATAATTTATACGGGATCTTTTGTCAGTTGATTATTGACCGTCCGCCAGATCCCTAATGGGTTTTCATTTTTCAATTCTTCCGGCAGCAATTCATTGCTCCAGTTTTGAAAAGCAAGTGGTCGCACAAAACGTTTGATCGCATCTGCACCCACCGAACCAAAACGGTCATCCGTACTGGAAGGATAAGGTCCGCCATGCTGCATACTCAAACAAACTTCCACACCGGTCGGAACACTATTAAGAATAAAACGGCCGCAGATATTTTTTACCGCATCAATTATTTTATCGTGGATACGAATATCATTTTCTGTCGCCATCAAGGTGGCGGTTAATTGTCCTTCCAGTTGATTGGCCACCTGCAACATTTCCTTCATATCCTTGCAACGGATCACCAGTGAATACGGGCCAAATACTTCCTGGTGCAGCAGAGGATTCTTTAAAAAAGTTTGCCCGCTTGCCGATGCAATCGTTGGGCTTCCCTGGTTGAGTGCTGGTTTGGTATCACTCACGGCTACCAATTCCACCCCATCCTGCTTCAGCATATCATCTTTTTTCTTGCGGTAATTTTTAAAGATACCGGCATGTAACATCGTGGCAGGAGCTGTTTTTTTGATCTCTTTGCCCAACGCATCTGTGAAAGCAGTTAGTTCTTTACTCTCAAGCCCGATGATCAAACCGGGATTGGTACAGAACTGTCCCACACCCAATGTAATAGAACCAGCATACTGCTGCGCTATGGCAACAGCTTCTGTTTTCATTTTCTCCGGTAATAAAAAAACAGGGTTGATACTGCTCATCTCGGCAAAAACCGGGATAGGCGTTTTGCGTTGATTGGCCCAGTCAAATAATTGCTTGCCACCACTAAAAGAACCGGTGAATCCCACGGCTTTTGTATACGCATGTTCCACCAATGCTTTGCCCACAGCAAATGATGCACCATGCAGGTGTGTAAAAATCCCTTCGGGCAGTCCGCAATCAGCGGCGGCTTTTGAAATAGCACTTCCAATTAATTCACTCGTACCCGCATGAGCAGGATGTGCTTTTACGATCACCGGACAACCGGCTGCAAAAGCGGTGGCCGTATCCCCCCCGGCCGTTGAATAAGCAAAAGGAAAATTAGCGGCGCCAAAAACAACGACTGGTCCGAGCGGCACCTGCATCTTCCTGACATCCGGCCTGGGTGGTGCTTTATCCGGAATGGCCGTATCGATCCGGGCTTCAAGCCAGTCACCCTTTTCGCAGGCATCAGCGTAAGAAGTTAACTGAAATAGGGTTCTTGCTCTTTCACTGCGCAATCTTGCTTCGGGAAGATTGGTTTCTTCTCCGGCTACTTTTAATAATTCGTCGCCGAGGTTTTCAATTGCTGCGGCAATGGCCCGCATAAAGCCGGCCCTTTGTTGTAAGGAAAATTTCCTATAGACATAAAATGCTTTCCAGGCTTTTTGCATAGCCTCTTCGATCTCGGTAACTGTTGCGTCGTTGAACATTGATTATTGAAAATTTAATATTGAATAACCGGTCTGGTGGCAATGCCGTCATTAATTATTTTTAAAATCTGCTCCCGCTCCTCACCTATCAGGGTTAACCGCGGTGCTCTTACATATTCGCTCCCTATACCCACCTGTGCTTCGGCCAATTTTATATACTGTACCAATTTAGGATGAATATCCAGTTCAAGCAACGGCATGAACCAGCGATAGATTTTAGTGGCAGCTGCAATATTTCCTGCTTTCACCAATTTATAAATGGCGACGGTTTCTGCAGGGAATGCACAAACCAGTCCGGCTACCAGGCCATCCGCACCGAGGACCAGTTCTTCCATCGCCAGTGTATCCACACCACAGAGAATTTTATAACGGGTACCAAAGCGGTTGATCAGCCTCGTTATATTCGTCACATCTCTTGTACTTTCTTTTATGGCCGTGATGTTTTTGCAAACCTGCAAGTCATCAAACATATCCAGCGTTACATCGATCTTATAATCCACCGGGTTATTATAGATCATAATCGGGAAATCTGTGGAATCAGCGATCGTTTTAAAGTAGGCCACCGTTTCCCGGTGATCGCTTTTATACCGCATGGGTGGCAATACCATCAATCCCTGTGCACCCCATGCTTTGGCCAGTGCGGCCTGTTTCAGTGCTTCTTTGGTAGCACCTTCGGCAATATTGATGATGACCGGCACTTTACCCGCCACTTTTTCAATGGCAAATTTTACCAGCACTTCTTTTTCTTCCGTGGTCAATACACTGGCTTCACCCAGCGTACCCCCGAGAATAATGCCTTCAACACCGGCAGCCAGTTGTGCTTGCAGGTTTTTTTCAAATAAGGGCAGATCGAGTTCATCGGTATTCGTAAACTTGGTCGTTAATGCCGGAAATACCCCTTTCCATTCAAATGACATATCAAGTATTTTATAAGTGCTAAAGGTAAGGTATTCAGAATTTTAGGAGCAGCTATTAAGGCCGTCTTCTTTTTTTCTTAAACGGAAACAATCCTTACGGGAATTTTCATTAATTTTCCAGAGCATTTCAGCTCCTTCTTTTTCATCTAAAATAAATTTTAATGAAACGAATTTTTACTCTCTTTACAAGACTGTTTCTTTTCATTTTCTTCCCGGGTTTATTGTTTGCCCAGGAAAAAAATGACTATACGATCCTGCTCAACTCCGGAAAATTTATTCCGGAAGCCAACAGCAGGAACCTGTCAAAAAATTCAACGCCTTTTAAGAAAAGTTTATTTGACGGAAAATATTATATAACGCTCCAATTCAACAGTCTTCCAGATCCTGGCATAAAAGCCCGTATGGCAACGGAAGGTATTGAGCTGGTAGACTATATTCCCAATTATGCCTATACAGCAGTTGTTCGGGCTACATTCGACCTGAACAGCATTCCATCATTTAATATCCGCAGTGTGTTCCAGTTTAGCCCGGAGCAAAAAACGGTTCCGGCTTTACTGAAAGGCAATTTTCCTGCTCACGCGGTAAAGGCTTTGGGCTATGTGGATGTAAATGTAATTACCTATGAAAAATTAGGTACTGACAAGATCAATCGTTCCTTACTATCATTAGGAGCAAGTCTGCTCGAAGATGCTCCTATGTTCAGACGGGTTACGCTCAGGGTTCCGCAGGTCAATGCAAAAAAATTGGTGGCCCTTTCTTTTGTCCAATGGGTTGAATTTATTGACCCGCCCAACCAGGTAGAGAATACCCTGGGGAGAACACTACACCGGGTTAGTGTATTAAATGATGGTGTAAGAAATCTCAAAGGAGATGGCATCAATGTTGGTATCTGGGATGAAGGCGAGATCAGCCCTCATCTGGATTTTTCACCGGCGGGCCGGTTGAACCAGGTTGAGTTTAATAGCGCTTCGCAACATTCCACACACTGTGCCGGTACCATTTTAGGCCGCGGGCTTATCAACGCAACTGCAAAAGGGATGGCCGCCAATGCAAAACTATATTCGTATAATTTTAGTGGAAATATTCAAACAGAAATGGCCGCCGGTATTCCCGGTAATAACCTTATTGTAAGCAGCCATTCTTATGGTAGTACACAGACCTGTGGTTTGAATGGTGCCGGTGTTATCTACTCCAATACCAGCAGGGAAACAGATATCAATCTGAATAATTTCCCATTCCACCTGCATTGTCATTCAGCCGGCAACTCGCAGGTTGCCTGTAGCGGCGGATGGTCTACGATCACTGCCAGTGGCAAATCGGCCAAAAACAATATTCTTGTTGCCAATATTACCAGTCTCGAAGCTCTTTCCGGCAGCAGCAGCTGCGGACCTGTGCAGGATGGCCGGGTAAAACCTGAAATCAGTGCGTTTGGAACGAGTGTGTTTTCGACTTCTACACCTGTAAATTCTTATGCGACTTTATCCGGTACATCTATGTCTACACCGGGTGTGGCCGGTTCGGTGGCCTTGCTGGTGCAGCGGTACAAACAATTAAATGGAGAGGCTTTACCTCCTTCTACGTTAATCAAGAATACGATTCTTAATACTGCTCAGGATCTTGGCAATCCGGGTCCTGATTACCGGTTTGGATATGGCCGTCTCAATGCATTGCAGGCCGTACGCATCCTGGAAGAGAATCGCTATGCGCTTAATAATGTAACGACAGGTGCAACCAATGATGTAACGATCAATCTTCCAGCCGGAGCCGCTCGTTTACGAATAATGCTTACCTGGAATGATCCTGCAGGTACGGCCAATGCAAACCCCGCCCTGGTTAATAATCTGAACCTCTCCGTTATACAGGGCGCTGCAACTACACTGCCCTGGATTCTGGATCCTAATACCCCGGCCAATTCAGCTACCCGCGGAACCGATAACGTCAGTAACATTGAACAGGTAACGATTGACAACCCTGCATCCGGTGAATATACCTTGCGGGTAAACGGATTCGCCGTACCGACTGGCCCCAACCAGGCTTATGCATTAACCTGGAGTGTAGATATGCCCTATATAGAAATTATTTATCCGAATGGTAATGAGTCTTTCAACCCGGGCACTTCTGAAACGATTACCTGGGATAATGCCGGCGTATCGGGCAACCAGACTGTCGAGTACTCTTTGGACAACGGAGGCAGCTGGATCACTATTTCGAATTCTGTTCCTGCAGCTACCACTCGGCTTTCCTGGAGCATACCCGTTGCTAATACAGCTACCGCCCAGGTGCGTGTAACCAATGGCGCTCTTACTGATATAAGCGATCAAAACTTTAAGATATTAGGTACACCTACAGGTTTCTCCATTTCTGGTGGTGCCGGCTGTAGTTCCGGTGAAATAAGCTTTACGTGGACTGCGGTGGCGGATGCCACTAATTATGATATTTATGCCCTGAATGGTTCTACCGGCGAATTTGCGGTACAGGCATCCAACCTGCCCGGTACTTCACATACGATTACCGGATTAACTCCCGGTGCCAGTATGTGGTTTTATATCGTTGCAAAGAATAACAGTAGTAATGCGGTCAGTATGCGGTCCAATGCGATCAATGGCACGGTATCAAACGGTGGTGGTGGTCTGGGAATCATTGGTACGGTGTCCGGCCAGTCAACGATCTGCGGAACCCCTTCCGGTGTCGGTTACTCGATACCGTTAGTGTCGGGTGCCACTGTATACAGCTGGACAGCTCCTCCGGGTGCTGTTGTTGCCAGCGGACAGGGTACGGACAATATTACAATCAACTATCTCGCTGGCAGCAGCAATGGCAACGTATCTGTATTTGCCAGTAATGGTACTTGTAATACACCCACTTCCACTTTAGCGGTCACCATCGGAAGCACTTCTATTGCAGCGCCTGTTACCGGAGGTAACCAATCACAAACTATTTGCCCGGGTGCTGTTATACCAACACTTACTGCCAATGCCACCGTACCAGCGAATCATACGGTGATCTGGTATACTACAGCAACAGGAGGTTCTGTTGTAACCAATCCTATACTCAATACAACTGGGACCGTTACCTACCATGCAGCCAGTAAGAACAATACAACAGGTTGCGAAGGCACAGCAAGAACGGCTGTAGTATTGACCATTACCCAGGTTGCTGCCGCCACGGCTGTTGCAGGTGGGTCGGTTTCTTTCTGCCAGGGTGGTACAGTAGTACTTACTGCAAGTGCCGGTTCTTCCTATGTATGGAAAAAAGCTGGTGTGGTAATTGTCGGTGCCACCTCACAAACATTTACTGCTAACAGCTCTGGCTCTTACACGGCAGAAGTAACAACGGGAACTTGTGTCAGCAGCTCCAACCCGATTGTGGTTACGGTTAATGCCAACCCTGTTGCCAGTATTTCGGCCAACGATGCCGTTATTTTCTGCCAGGGTGGCAATGTAGTATTAACGGCTTCAGCAGGCAGCTCCTGGTTATGGAGTAATGGTGCAATTACGCAGTCAATAACTGTTGCTGCAACCGGCAACTATTCCGTAACCATTATCAATTCGAGCGGCTGTTCCAGCGCTTCTGCTGCAACTTCAGTTACAGTAAGTCCCAAACCGACAGTCAGTATTTCGGCAGCCCCTTATACAAATCTATTCCCCGGGTTGACAACAACCTTAACAGCGAACGTAACACCACCGGGTACGTATAATTTTACCTGGTATAAGAACGGTATTCTGGTCCCGGGTGCTACTACAGCTACCCTTACTGGTATTGACCTGGATGATTTGGGATCATATACAGTTATGACCACTAATACGACCGGCCTGCTTTGCAGTAACACTTCGGCGGCCCTTGTCATTGGGGATTCAGCGACATCCAAATTATTTATTTACCCGAGTCCAAACGGCGGACAATTCAAGGTGAGATATTATACAACCGGTGCCAATGCACAAAACACCCTGGTAATCTTTGATTCCAAAGGTGGCCGGATCTATTCGGGAAACTATCTTATTGGCAGCCCGTATCAGATCATGGATGTTGATATAAGGCAACATGGCCGAGGTATTTACCGGGTTGTACTATTCAGCCGGGCCGGTAAGAAAATAGCAGACGGATCGGTGGTAGTACAATAAAGCTATATTTCTGATATGGAAATTAAAGAGCCGCCAGTTTGGGCGGCTCTTTTGTTATTATTATACTGTAAGCGGCCAACTATTTTTACTGGTGGGATCTTAGTAACACCACAAATAACATCAAACAGCAATTAAAACACAATAAATTAAAGCAAATATCCTAAACCTGTTTACCACAGTAATGGCAGTAACATTTACCGGGCAATCGCAAGGTCCGTATAAAGAATGTAAGGTTAGCCCCATATCTTTTATATTACCCCCCCCCGGATTAGATGAGCAAGACCACGGGTATGAACGATGTTTCTTCAATAGAATATAAGAACGATAAAAAAGAAGTGTACGGGCTTGTAGTAGAAGACAACAAAGAAGAAATGACCCTTTTGGTGGTCAGCTTCACTTCCATCAACCAGTTTTATGATGAGTTCATCAAAGATTTTGTAGCCGATGCAAAAAAACAGGGTCAATTCCTGTTCGTAAGTTATCGCTCCCCGCATCTCTCCTTTTATTAAATTGCATAGTTGCCACTCCCTCTCTTTCCTCTTGATAGAAAGAAATAACAATCAATAAGCATGCGTATAGAAAACGATATCAAACTGGGCTTTAAAGATGTGATGATAAGACCTAAACGTTCTACCCTCAGTTCCCGGGCCGAGGTATCATTGGTACGGAAATTTAAATTTTTACACGGCGGTGATAGCTGGCAGGGTATTCCTATCATGGCAGCGAATATGGATACGGTTGGCACCTTGGAAATGGCCGCAGCTTTAGCAGAGCACCAGCTTTTTACAGCCATCCATAAGCATTATACCGCGGCGCAATGGAAAACGTTCATACAAAGCAGTAGTCCCGCTATTACAGAACAGATTGCAATAAGTACCGGCACCAGTGAGGCAGATGCAGATAAATTATCCATCATATTAAAAGACAATCCCCCGCTGCGTTTTATCTGTATTGATGTGGCGAATGGCTATGCAGAGAAATTTGTAGGTTTTGTAAAATCTACCCGGGAGAAACACGCCGGCAAGGTTATCATCGCAGGCAATGTAGTAACAGGCGAAATGGTGGAAGAGCTCTTATTGGCCGGTGCAGATATCGTGAAAGTAGGGATCGGTCCCGGTTCTGTTTGTACTACGAGAGTAAAAACCGGTGTCGGCTACCCGCAATTATCGGCTATCATTGAATGTGCTGATGCGGCACATGGCCTTGGCGGGCAAATTATTTCTGATGGTGGTTGTAAAGTACCGGGAGATGTAGCGAAAGCATTTGGCGGTGGTGCCGACTTTGTGATGCTGGGAGGAATGCTCGCTGGTCATGAAGAAAGTGGTGGCGAATTGGTGGAAAAAGATGGATCAAAATACAAACAATTCTATGGGATGAGTTCAGAAACGGCCATGGAGAAATATCACGGCAGTGTGGCCGAGTACAGGGCCTCAGAAGGCAAGACCACACAAATCCCTTATCGCGGCCCCGTGGCGGGAACAATACTCGATATACTGGGTGGTCTTCGTTCAACCTGTACCTATGTAGGTGCGCCGGCATTAAAAGAATTGAGCAAAAGAACCACTTTTGTAAGAGTACAGGAGCAGCATAATGAATGGTTTGGAAGTTCGGAGTAAGCTCCCCTGAACTGGCAGGCTGTTGTAATTGTTTACGTATTGCATCAACCAAAAGCAAGCCTCTATGAAAGCTGTATATTTTACTTCTTTGTGAGCATGATTCATTATATTGTTTGCTCTACCCAGCCTATGCGACAAAAAATTTTCCCTTTTTTTATTTTACTAGTGTTGTTGAAACCGGTTTAGCAGAGTAACAAATGGCTGCTTATATGGCTTAAGGCCAGAAGCAAGATATTTTTCCAATTTACATTTTGCTGTACACCAGACCAACGCAGGATTTTTATGGTATGGTACACAAAATGGCATTGTCAGGATTGATGGGCAGTAATACAAAAAATTTCTTTTCCGACTATGTAAACCCCAATTCTCCCTCATACAATACCATTGTTGATATCATAGAAGATAAAGATGGAAGTCTCTGGTTTTACCATTTTATCATGGTCTAAAACAAATTACTTCATTAAAATAATATTCCCCGGAAAGAGGGATTGTGATAAGCTTTTAAACACCCAACTTTGAGTCATGACAACGATTGGTATTATTGATGATACTGATGTGCTGCGGCAAAGCATGCAACTGCTCTTAGAAAACAGTAGTCGTTTGCGGGTAGTTTTTTCCCTGCATAATGCACGTTCCTTGCTAGCTCAAACAGAAGCATTTATGCCCCGGTTGCTATTGATGGATATTGATATGCCTGGTGTCAAAGACATAGAAGCCGTGAAGATGGTAAAGCGGGATTTTCCTGCAGTAGATGTGGTTATTCCGCAGTGTAATGGCGGGTGCCAGCGGATACCTGTTAAAAAAGATCCCCCCGGCTAAACTGCTGGAAGCACTGGATGATTTTGTACAAGGCGGGTGCTCCTATGACCGGCAGCATTGCCACCCGGGTACTGCAGATGTTTCGCAAACAATCCAACCAGACAGCTGCCGTTTTTAATCTCTCCTCCCGGGAACTGGATGTGCTGACCAGTTTAACCGAGGGTAAAAGTTACAAAATGATAGCCGCCGAACGTTTTCTCTCCATCGAAACAGTCAGGAGTCATGTAAAAAATATTTACGAGAAGCTGCATGTCCACTCCAAAGCAGAGGCCGTGACCAAAGCCTTCCGGGAAAAGCATATCTGATGCCCCCTTTTGCTGCAAAACCCCATGAACGGGGGGTTTTTAAGAATTTCATATTGAATAGTTTTGATACGAAAAGTTTATCAATATGAAAAAAACAACTGTAGTTTTTAAATTTTTTATGCTCCACGTTCTCACAACTCCATTGTTCTTGCAGGCACAGGACAAAGCAACGGTAACAGTAACTATTAAAAGCTTAAAAGCTACTTCTACTGATGCCTGCAATGGCAAAATGGATTTTTATGCCAAAATACGTATTGGAGAAAAAGTGAAAGATTTTCCGGTACGGGAAGGAAATAACCTGCAAGAACTCAATTGGCAATTCGTAGCAACTACCGAAAAGGCTGTAATAATTCCTTTAATTGAGATATGGGATGATGACGATTCATTTTGTGGCGGTGGGGATGATGAAGTTTCGATATCCGGTAGTTCCAACAGGGTACGTAAAACACTTAGCACCAGCGAGTACCAAAATCTTGATTACAGTTCGAATGGAACAGCCAGCAGGAACGGCGGTGAAATTGGGCAAATAACCTACTCCATCTCCATTGTACCTATAAAATCAAAAACCCAACTATTAACACAACGAAGCTGGAAAAAAATCAAAGTTGAAACAGCAACCGCAACGACATTCAGTATATGGAAACCTTCTCTGCCACCACCGCCTGGTATCCCGGCTTGTAAAAGAGATGATGAGTATGCATTTAGCTTCAAGGGGCACTATGAAAAAAATGAAGGTCCCGGCAAATGTACTGCCACAGCACCGCAAATTATTGCGACCGGTAACTGGGTTTTCAAATCTAATGAAACACAAATTCAACTAACCACTACAGAAAGCCCCACACCAATTTTATATAAAGTGGCGAAGCTGGATGAAACTACATTGTGGCTTATCATAGAAGATGCTTACGAGGGCATCACCACATATACCCGTATCACTTATGGACATTAATTCAAGGAAAAATCAAATTATGAAGAACACAATGCTGCCAGTTATATTTTTTTCAATTTATTGTATGGCTGCCTCGTTTACAGTAAAGGGACAAAACAAAGCAAAAGTGACCGTAACGATTAAAAACTTAACCGCCATCTCCACCGATGCCTGCAATGAAAAAATGGATTTTTACGGAAAAATAACTATTGACGGAAAGACAAAATCATTCCCCGTGATGGAAGGAAATAATATACGACCTAACTGGCAATTTGTAACCACCACCGATAAAGAAATTGTAACCCCACTCATTCAAATATGGGATGATGACGATGCCCTGTGTGGCGGCGGAGATGATGAGGTTTCAATATCCGGCAGTGCTAGCAGGATACGTAAATCACTTGTCGCCACAGAAAATCAAACCTTAGAATTCACTTCGCAAGGCAGTGGTAATAATAATGGAAATGAAAAGGCAAGAATATCTTTTACTATTACTATTGAACCAACAAAAACGGGGTTTCTAACAAAAGGCAATTGGAAAAAAGTAAGAAAAGAATCAAAAACAGGTACCGGCCCCTGGGAAGAATTACGTACCACTACCATTCCTCCTACCTGCGAAACAGCCGACAACTATCATCTTTTTCGTACCAATGGACTTTATGAAATAAATGAAGGCCCTGTTAAATGCTATCCAACAGACCCGCAGATTATTGCCACCGGCAGCTGGAGTTTTCAAGCAACCGAAACTCAGATCCGGCTAACGAAAACAGGAAGCTCATTATTTGAAAACTACACCATCAATCAGCTGGATGAAAATATAATGATACTAACCGCCACTTATTCTTCAGGTGGTGTTACCACTTATCACCGCACTACTTACCGGCATTAATTTTTCCTGCCATTTTGATCTGCGCAGCGGCCCTTTACTTACGTTTCCAGGTGCCATAACAGATTATCCAACATTTATCTGATCCCTGGAATATAATTTATAAAGCTATAGCGTTATTGGCAATGACATAATGCAGCCAAAAAGTAATCCGAACGTAACCTGGAGGGCAGGAGGTAAAGAATCACTGGAAATTTATAGTACAGTGCCGGCAACAATATGGATTTATCATTGTGTTGGTTTTAATGGCCCGATAACAACTTTTAATGTAACAGGCTATTTCACCGGGCTCCTGATAAGTGTAGAAGATATTACTTCTTAAAAAAAGGTTCCCCTACCTCCCCTTTACAAACTCATATACCGCCTGCTGTGCTGCGAGGGGCTCCCTATCATTTACTACTTTGGGATTATCCAGCGCCGTTGTTACCTGCACAGCTTTACTGTTATCATTCAATTGCAATTGCAGGATATGATTGAGCTCTTCACCAAATGCTTTATCGTAAACCGGAAATACCACTTCAATCCGGCTGTGCAAATTCCGGTTCATCCAGTCAGCACTACCCATGAAGTATTGCGGTTCGCCATTATTATGAAATACAAAAACCCGGGCATGCTCCAGGTACCTGTCTACTACGCGGGTCACCGTTATGTTATCGCTCTGCCCTTCCACCCCAGGTGCCAGGCTGCAGATACTGCGTACGAGCAACTGTACTTTTACTCCTGCCCTGCTGGCCTGGTATAGTTTTTCGATCATCGCTCTTTCCTGCAGGTTGTTGAGCTTGATAATGATGCCTGCCGGATTTCCTTTTTTTGCATTCTTAATTTCCCTTTCGATCAGTTTATCAAAGCGCCTGATCAGGTTGAATTGTGATACCAGTAAATGTTCAAAAGGTATCTTCATATAATCGGCCGGCTGCTTACGGCTTTGCAGGTAGTCAAAGAGCCATTCCAGTTCGATGCCAAACTCTTTAAAAGAAGTAAAGAGTACATGATCGGTATAGAAGCGGCCGGTGGCTTCATTGAAATTACCGGTAGCCATAAAAGAATAGTTTTTCCATTCTTTGCCTTCAATTCGTTTTACCAATGCTACTTTGGCATGCACTTTTAATCCGGGTATGCTATTGATGATCTTGATCCCGGCTGCTTTCATTTTCTTGCTCCACTTCAGGTTATTGGCCTCATCAAACCGGGCTTTCAGTTCGACAAATACGGTTACTTTTTTCCCATTTTTCGCTGCACTAATGAGGGCATTAACAATATGTGAATCGGCTGCCACTCTATACAGGGTAACAAATATTTCCCTGACATTGGGATCGATGGCGGCTTCATTAAAAAACCGGAGGATATAATTGTACGAGTGATAGGGCAGGTGTAATAACTTTTCCTGCTCGGCAATGCTTTGAAATATCGTACGATGTATATCAAAACCCCGATGTGATACCGATGGCCAGTTGGCATGGGTTAGTTTTCCCCGGGTAGGGTTGGGTAAACTGCCCAGGTCTTTTAAATTATGATAGCGTCCGCCTTCCACCATTTCTTCGTTGCGAAGCAGTAAATATTTTTGCACAAAATCTTTAGCTATCTCCGGCATACTTTGATCATACAGTAAGCGGGTGGCATGCCCTACTTCTCTTTTTTCCAGCTGTTTTTCTATTTTCTCAGCGATATCACCCATGAATTCGTCTCCAATACTCATCTCTGCATCACGGGTTAATTTAATACTCCAGGCACCATTGATCTTGTAGGCCGGGAATACTTCCTGCAGGTTCACCCGTATCACATCATCAAGAAAAAGAATATAGTTATCATCACCCAGCATTGGCAGCTCTGAAAAACGGGGAAGGTTAGCCGAAGGAATATTCAGCAAGACATAAGTATGTACCCCTTCCTGTCCTTCTGCTTCCATGTCTACAATAAAATACAGCGCATTGTTATCCAGGAAAACTGTCGACTGATTTTCCTTTCTCAGAATAATGGGTTGCAGAAAGGATAATACCTTTGATAAGAAATATTCCTTTACGGTTTCTTTGTGCTCATTACGGATAGGGTCATCATAATACAACCAGATATGATTTTCTGCGAGTTCTGGTAAAATTTCTTGTTTCAATATACTGCCAAACTCTACCAGTTGTTTATGTACCGTGGCCTGCACCTGTTCTACCAGGTCTTTTGGATACTCCTCTTCGATCGATAATTTTTTTACTCCGATACTGGTAAAAGCAAAAATTGAAGGCATGCGTACCCGGAAAAATTCATCCAGGTTGGAGGAAAAAATGGATAAAAATGAAATACGGCTATAAAGAGGAACCGATTTGTCCGCCGCTTCTCTCAACACCCGGTGGTTGAAACTAAGCCAGCTCAGGTCACGGTTCAGGAAAACATATTTATTATCTGCCATAGAAAGGTTTATGGGCTAAGATAATGATTTTGTCAATTTTATCCCCAGGTAAAGGGCTTAATTCAGTATAAAAAGAGACCCTTTTAGAAAAAATCCTGCCTGCAGCACCCCCGGTGCCTGGCGATGACAAAACAACTGCGGGTTGAAAATTTGTGGGAGCCAGACCAGCTACCCGGCCGGTAAATCATCCGCCGTCATTGGTCAATCTTCTAACCGGTTCATTTTCTTACGCCAGCTTTCCTGCCCGCTTTTGTTATAGAAGATCAGTTCCAGCAGTTTATTATTGCGGTCATAGATTTTCCACTCCTTAACCTTAAGCCCGTTTTGATAAGCTCCCTGCTGCCGGTATAAAGCAGCCCCCTTCATGTGTATCCAGGGTCCGTGACGAAGGCCATCTTTATAATCCCCTGAATCTTTTATACTTCCATCCGCAAAATAATTCATATACAAACCATCCTGTAAGCACTGTTCAAATACCGGCTTATACGATTGCCCGAAAATATTGGAAAGTACCAGTTCTCTTAATGTAGCATAATCGCTTGCAGTTTTGCTCCCGGGAAATGAATAAGATACATCCAGGTATTGCAAAGCCCCGGATCTGTTTTGCTGATACAGCAAAGAAAGAATGTAAAAACTTCTTTTGGGATTATACCGGTGCATCTCTTCCAGCACCTGGTGAAATTTAACAGCACTGTAATGACGGATCGCAATCAGTTGTCCATGCTCATCCCAGTATTTCCATTCACCTTCAGGTATATTTTTTATCAGCCGTCCGGAGTCGCAAAGCAGCCCGTTTGCATACCAGCTTTGCCAATTACCATGCAGTTTTCCATCCGTGTTACCGGCTGAATAAAGCCGGGTGCCCTGATGCGATTCCTGAATAAGATCTCCTGAAGGAAATGAAAAAGGTAATGCCGATTGTACAGGCCGGATTTGTATAACAACCACTTTTGTTTCCGCTTCTGTATGAAGCATACGGTTCTCGTGTTTTTGCGAATGTGCAAACAGGCACAGGAGCATGACGCTCCCGGCTGTTAGGATTTTTTTCATGTGCAGGCAATTACAGAGCAAAGGTAGGAAAAGAAAAGGGCAGAAATTTTTTTGTTGCAGGATATGGGCCTTACCCAAAAATACCAGCTCAATCCATTTTGTCTCTTTCAAACGCAGGATGCTGTTTTCATCTTACTTTAGTGAGCAACGGATATGATTTGTTTGTAAATTTAATTTTAATATTGCGGTATGACAAAAACCAGACTGGAAGCTTTCAGCGATGGAGTGATC
>JAWXCO010000180.1:0-4681 GCA_034408705.1 Bacteroidota bacterium | reverse complement strand
CCCATAAATCAGGCATTTCAAGAGATTGAATTACAAAAGACTAATAATATAAACCCTAACCAGCTGAATTTGTTTTAGTTAAGATTGGACAGTAGTGAATTATTATATAAAAGCAGAAATTGCAGCGCCCGGTGTTATCGCTTATTCTTATGTTACAATGGCTAACCCGGTACCTGCACCAGTGATAGTACCGCAATCAATTAAAGACAAGTTCAGGGAGCTTATAGAAAGATTAAAGCGAAACCTTCAAAATGCTGATAAGATTATTGCTGAATATTTACAGCAGCACCCGGAATTACTGACTTATATAAAGGCCGTAGCAATAGGCGCTGGGGTAGCAATAATAGTTGCCACCTTATTAGAAGATATACTTACAGGTGGGCTTGGTATTGCAGATGACTGGGCAAGTTTTATGTTGGCGAAGCGTATTATTAAATATGCTCTTGCACTTTAAAATTTATTAATAAATGGAAAAACATTTTTTTTATTGCTCTGAAGAGATGAGGAAAATAGGGAATAAATATGGGGTGTTTTTCAGCCCACATTTTTGCAATTATTTTAATACCAATTTAAAGGAGATTTTTTATAATGCTACTGGGTTAAAGGCAAGTTCTAAAGTGACAATTGGCGGTTTTAAACAGCATAATGAAGTACCCATGTACCAACCGGGGCAGGTATCAAGATTAAATATTGTTTTGTGGATAATGCCTCAGTATACGGATAATTTGAGCTTTTGCTGGAAATCAAAATCGGGAAAAATAATTCAAACTACTGATGAAGACTTTGACGAATCAGATTTAGAATGTTGGGTAGAAGGTATTAAAGCCGTTGAATATTGGAAAGAAGCAGCAACAGAAAAGAAAAGCTATCCTTTCCAGGTAAAAAATCTGCCCTACCCGGTGAAAGTGCTTGGCTTTGGAGTTCACATGGGGCTTACCATTACCCTTTCAAATGTAGCCAATGCATCCACCATTATCCTGCAACTGGCTGAGGAGATAGAAAAATACAATAACAAATCCGGTAAAAAAGATGGAAAGGATGGCTACGTACATAACTCGTCCGCCAGCGTAGAAGAAAATAAGATTGATTTCAGAATAGATGTTGGTTCAGCAAGTTTGGATATAATAAAAAATTTACTGAAGGCGTTGGCAAAATTTTCTGAAGTGGAAGAAGTGGTGGTAGATTTGTAATAAATGTGAATCAGACTTTATTAACTTAAAAAACCCGTCCCGATCTAATCGGGACGGGTTTACTATTAACAGCTTGGATTATTAATACCTGTACAAATCAGATTTAAACGGTCCTTCTTTACCAATACCCAGGTATTCGGCCTGTGCATCAGTCAGTTCGTCCAGCACCACACCAATTTTGGAAAGGTGGAGACGGGCTACTTTCTCATCCAAATGCTTGGGAAGAACATATACCTTGTTCTCATAGTTCTTGTGGTTCTGCCACAATTCTATTTGAGCCAGGGTCTGGTTGGAGAAGGAGTTACTCATTACAAAGGAAGGGTGACCGGTAGCGCAACCGAGGTTCACCAAACGGCCTTCTGCCAGGATGATTACATCATGACCATCTACATTATAGATATCCACCTGTGGTTTGATCGTGTCTTTGGTATCACCATAGTTGGTATTCAGCCAGGCAATATCAATTTCAATATCAAAGTGGCCGATATTACAAACGATCACTTTGTCTTTCATTACTTTGAAATGTTCTCCACGGATCAGGTCACGGCAACCGGAAGCGGTAACGACGATGTCAGCTTCTTTTACCGCGTCGATCATTTTCTTTACTTCAAAACCATCCATGGCAGCCTGCAAAGCACAGATCGGATCAATTTCAGTTACGATAACCCGGCAACCGGCACCCGCTAATGAAGCAGCAGAACCCTTACCCACATCACCATAACCACCTACCACGGCTACTTTACCAGACAGCATTACATCAGTTGCACGACGGATCGAATCCACCAGTGATTCCTTACAACCGTATTTATTATCGAATTTAGATTTGGTAACAGAATCATTCACATTGATAGCTGGCATGGGTAAGGTACCCTTTGCCACTCTTTCATATAAACGGTGTACACCAGTTGTTGTTTCTTCAGAGACTCCTTTTACATGTTGTATCAATTCAGGGTAGGTATCAAGTACCATATTAGTCAGGTCACCACCATCATCCAGGATCATATTCAGGGGCTTGTCTTTACCACCAAAGAATAAGGTTTGTTCGATACACCAATCTGCTTCTTCCTGTGATTGTCCTTTCCAGGCAAATACACCAATACCGGCTGCCGCAATTGCCGCTGCAGCCTGATCTTGTGTAGAGAAGATATTGCAGGAACTCCATTTTACTTCTGCTCCCAGAGCTGTTAATGTTTCGATCAGCACAGCGGTTTGGATGGTCATGTGTAAACAACCGGCAACTCTTGCACCTTTTAGTGGTTGTGAGGGACCATATTCTTTACGGATTGACATAAGACCGGGCATCTCCGCTTCGGCTAATCTTATTTCTTTACGTCCCCATTCTGCGAGGGATATATCTGCCACTTTGTAGGGCAGGCTGAAATCAATGGATTTTGTTACAGTTGACATTTTTAATTGCTTTTTGTTAGTTGAGCGGCATACCCGCCATAGCCTTCGGCGAAGGCGGTGCAAAAGTACTGTTTATTCAGGTATAAATGTCCCCGGAAGCCAGTTAAGAGAGTAGTTATTTTGCACATCTTATTCCTTCACCGGTCAGCGGTAATAATCACCGTATGCAGCCGATTAACCAACCTGCTAAAGCTTGGGTTTAAACAAATAAGGATAACTTTGGACAAGTTAAAAGGAAAGTCTATGATAGCGTATGATACCGTAACTGAAGCCGTTAATGGGTTGAAAAAAAGAGAATTTACAATTGATTTCAACCTTGAGGAGAATTGTCTCGTCTGTCATGCCGGGAAGTTTGATGTCAGCGACTTTGAGATCGTGGAAGTACATCGCTTTGAAGGAAACAGTGATCCTTCTGATGAAGCGGTAGTTTATGGCATCGAATCCGTGAATGGTATGAAAGGAGTTCTCGTAACTGGCTATGGTATTTCTGCTGAAGGAACGAGTGCTGAGATGGCAAAGAAATTAAGTATCCAAAAACCCTGATAAATTAATAGCAGGAAAAGGAACCGGAAACATTAAAACCTGCCCGTATAAATGGGGTATGTTAAGGGTGGGACACCATAAATAAAAGCATATGAAACGATTGATTAAGCTCTGCCTCCTCGTTGCTTTACTGCAACCTACGTTCCTGCATGCACAAAACGAGATCCGTTTGCAATGCCCGCTCAATGATGCCACCATTGTACCTCCGCCCAAAAATGTTATTCATTATGATGAGCCGGACCTCTGTATCGTACTGCAAAGTGTACCGGACAGCATTGTGAAATCGGTCGGTAACGGCCGGGTTACCAATACCGAAGTAACCGAAGAATCAAAAGGCGGCGTAGTTCTTTTTGTCAAATTACAGGGTAAGGATTATTATTTCTGGTACACCGGGATGAGCAAAGTACTGGTCAAAAGAAATGATGTGGTAAAACCGGGACAAGCCCTGGGTTATGTGGCCCCGGGCGATCACATCGAATTAATGATGTATGAATTTGAAACGCCGGTAGACCCTATAAAATACCTGGATTGCAAGAATGTGCTGAAGAGTGATAAATGATGGGAAAAGATGTTATCCGGGTAAATTACAAGGAGACATTTTCTACACAAGTACTTCTCCGGTTGAAAATTATAGCTACCTCGCCCGGAACTTACCAGGGAAAGGAGATTGAAGTAGTAATGCTGATCACAAGAAGCAAGATCGAAACGTAGTTTCGGTTAACTCTTTCTCTCCTTATCCTCTGTGCGAATTTCTTTCAATGGCTTTTGCTGCGAGAGCACCGCTTTACAGGCGCTACAGTTTTTTGTTGGGGTCAAATCTTTTTCTCCATTATAAAATCCCTCATAAAATAGCCGTTGCCGATATCAAAATTTGCTTCTTCAATCACCATGAAACCCAGTTTCTCATAAAAGGATTTCGCTTTATTATCCCTGTTTACCTGTAACTGTAGTGCCAGAACTCCTTTTAGGCTGATGTTAGCAAAGATATGATCAATGATAAAACGGCCCGTTCCTTTTCCCTGGTAAGATCCGAGCACATAGATCTTATGCAGTTTATAAACAGTAGCTGTCAGGGCCTGGTAAGAAGCAAAGCCAACAGGGTCTGTTTCATTATATACAATAATAAACTGGCAGCCATCTGCGATTTGTTTTTGCAAAGATGATTCGCTGTACATCATCTCCAGCATATAACCGATCTGTTCTGCGGAAATAATTCCTGCATAGGTTTGCGGCCATACCTTGAATGTTAGTTCCCTGATCAAGGGGATATCGGCCATGGAGGCGTTATGGATACTAAGCACTGCTATTGTTGTGGGTAATTACCTCCTTTAGTTAATTGTTTTGCTGTTTCTCCAGTTTTTTTCGCTCTTTTTTTTGCTTTTTCGTTTCTTCTACCATGGAGCCGATCGGTGTGATAACGGGTTCTTCTTTCTTCATCACCGCTTTTGGAATAGTATCTTTTTTTACCGGAGGCTTATTCTTTTCTTCATCCAGGGGTTTGGACTCTGGTCCTATACTATCATTATAATTATTATTATAAT
>JAWXCO010000179.1:0-22785 GCA_034408705.1 Bacteroidota bacterium | reverse complement strand
CATCTCAATTAATTATTTATAATGAAGTCGGACAGGCCCGCCTCATCTCAATTAATTATTTATAATGAAGTCGGACAGGCCCGCCTCATCTCAATTATTTGTTATAATGAAGTCGGACAGGCCCGCCTCATCTCAATTATTTGTTATAATGAAGTCGGACAGGCCCGCCTAATCTCAATTAATTGTTTAAAATGAAGTCGGACAGGCCCGCCTCTCCTCAATTATTTGTTTATAATGAAGTCGGGCAGGCTTACCTTTGCGTGCCTGAGGAACAAATTTCTGAAAGCATTGGCCACCCATGATCCAGTATTTCAAAAATATCAGTCATAAAACAGTTGAGATCGACAAACCTGAGAACGGGGTTTGGGTGAATGTATTACCTCCCCTGAAGCAGGAAGAATTTTCTGAGTTAGCAGCCGCCCTCGATATCCCCATCGACTTTTTGACTGACTCACTGGATATTGATGAAAGAAGCCGTTTTGAGGAAGATGACAATGTAAAACTCATTGTTATCAAAACCCCAACGGAGAATAATTCCTTTAATGAAAGTGATGCCTATTATATCACAATCCCAATCTGTATCATTCTTACCCATAACCAGATCGTAACGGTCAACTCCTTTGAAAATACGGCGATCAAGAAATTCCTGAACACCTTTCAAAATCGCCACCCGGATAAAAGGAACATGATGGTGCTGAAGATCTTTGAAAAGATCGTGCAGAATTTTATGGAGCACCTGAAAGAGATCAACCAGCGTCGTAATACATTCGAACAAAAACTGTATGACTCCAGCCGGAATGAACACTTACTCCAACTGATGCGGATACAAAAAAGTCTGGTCTATCTCGTTACCGCCCTTCGTTCCAATGAAATGCTGATGATGAAAATAGAACGGACCAATTTCCTGGCGCTGACAGAAGAAGAGAAAGAAATTCTGAATGACCTGATCGTAGATAACTCACAGGCCCTGGAGATGGCGAATATATACACTAATATCCTTAGCAGCACCCTCGATGCATTTGCCAGTATCATTGCCAATAACCAGAACCAGGTATTGAAAAGACTGGCTGTGATCACGATCGTCCTCACCTTCCCGGTGTTAATTGCCAGCTTGTTTGGGATGAATGTACCAAGCGGTTTCGAAGACTCAAAATATGCCTTTTATATTGTAGCATTTTTATCGTTGGGTATTGCACTGGTGATCGGCTGGTATTTTTTCAGAAAGAAAATTTTCTAAGTTCTCATGTTTAATCTCCGGGTTTACGGTCTTCTAATTAATGAAAAGCAACAGGTGTTGGTCAGCGATGAACTGATCAGGGGTAGCTATATCACCAAATTTCCCGGTGGTGGTTTGGAATTTGGAGAAGGCACCCGGGATTGCCTGCGAAGAGAGTTTATGGAAGAAATGAATTTACCGGTTGAGCCCGGTGAACATATTTATACAACAGATTATTTCCAACTCTCTGCCTTTAACCCCGGGCACCAGATTGTTTCAATTTATTATTACGTTAAGCCACTGGAAGAAATAAAAGTGCCGCTGAGAACCAAACCCTTTGATTTTGATGAAGCACAGCTGAAAGTGTATGAAGCAACAAGAGAAACAGAAACCTTCCGCTTTATTGACTGGAATGATTTTTCACCGGAAAGCATGACACTACCGATCGACAAGATCGTAGCCGGGCTTATAAAAGAAAAATATTAGCCCTCTCCCATTGCTGCCTTCTTCATAGCAGTGGCCTGGTCATGGCCAAGGTAATTTTCAATACGATTATGCACGAGATAAATAACCGGTGTCAGCACCATGGCCATAATGAATTTATAGATATAATTTCCAATACAGATCGTCATCACCAGATTGAATGTCCAGGGCTGCCCCTGGTTATTGGAAATACGGGGGCCGATATAAAATGCAATGAATAATACTACAAAGCTATCTACGAGTTGAGATACCAATGTAGACCCTGTTGCTCTTAACCAGATATTTTTTTCGCCGGTTGCTTTTTTTATTTTATGAAAAATAAATACATCCAGTATTTGTCCGATCAAAAAAGCTACTAAGGAACCCACAATGATCCATTGGCTTTGCCCGAAAATCGCCCGGTAGGCTTTATCTGCGTCCGGTACTCCCTGGCCCGCATAATTACCTACCCAAAAACCAGCCGGTGTAAGGTTGATAGCACCCTGGAACATGACAAAAGCATAAATGATAAGCCCAATAGCAAGAAAGGAAAGAAACCGCACGCCTTTCATCCCGTAATACTCATTAATTATGTCCGTCATCACAAATACGACTGGCCAGAGCAATACCCCGGCCGTAAGATTAAACGAAAAATCATTACCAAGAATCTTCAGGTGGGCTGGATTGGCACCAAACGTTTCTTCGAGTGAAAACAGTTTTACACCCATCAATTCTGCGATCAGCGCATTGGCGATAAAAAAACCCCCTAGAATAAGAAATAAACGGGTTGGTTTATTGTTGATGATAGTATGGATCATTGAGATAAAAGATATAATATAATAAAACGATTAAAAAGATGATGTTCGCAATGATGAGCCACCTGGGTACAAACGGCAGCAGTGGCTTACCTGCCAGTTTTAGAATTAAGTAGCACAGGTTGACAAGTGGCAGAAATATAGCTCCCATCACATAGCCGATCGTAATAATGGTAGATGAAAATAGCTCATTATTCTCCGTTTTCATCATAGCTAGCAGGAGCCAAACCAAGATGCAAATGCCTGAAATAAAGGCCAATCTAGACAAAAATAAAAGCCAGCGCATCGGGATTTTAGTCTAAAATAGCATTATTTTGTCAGCCTAATATTGAATATATAATGAAAAATCCCCTGTTGAAAAAGATCCTCCCACACCTGGTCGCTGTTATCGTTTTCCTCGTAGTGTCTGTTTTGTTTTGCAAACCGGTGCTGGAAGGTAATGTATTGAACCAGCATGACAATGTTGGCTGGAAGGGTATGGTGCAAAATTCGTTGGAGTATAAAGAGAAAAACGGAACCTATCCTCTTTGGAACCCTAATCTTTTTAGCGGTATGCCCAACTACCAGGTGGCCATG
Source organism: Bacteroidota bacterium (assembly GCA_034408705.1). Lineage (GTDB taxonomy): Bacteria > Bacteroidota > Bacteroidia > Chitinophagales > Chitinophagaceae > JJ008. The sequence continues at coordinate 19,716 of JAWXCO010000179.1, read as the reverse complement.
AAGGGAAAAAGTGTACTGCCGGATACGGTCGGTATTTTTTCACTCGGGATGCCCAAACCCATTAATTTTTTCTTCCTCGCCTGTATCTGCTTTTATATTCTTTGCCTGGTATTGAAGATCCGCCCCATCATTGCCATGTTAACCAGCCTGGCTTATGCTTTTTCTACCTATAATATTGTGATTATTGCAGCAGGTCATGATACCCAAATGCTGGCGACTGCCTTCATGCCCTTGATATTGGCGGGGCTTATTTCCATTTATGAAAAAAAATACTGGCTTGGTTTTGCCCTTACAACTTTTGCATCATACCAGCAGATCGGTGTGAACCACCTGCAGGTTACTTATTATTTCTTTATCATCGCCGCTATTGTTACTATTGCCTACCTCGTTAAGTGGATCAAAGAAAAGGACTGGAAGCATATTGGTATTGCGGGAGGTATTACAATCGTTTCGGCCCTGATCGGTTTGGCCGGCAATGCGCTGGTACTAAAAACAACTTCCGAATACAGTAAGTTCACCATGCGTGGCGGTAAGGACATAGAAATCACCGACAGTACGGTGACCGCTGCAAAAACTTCGGGCCTTGATACAGGTTATGCATTCGCATATAGCTTAGGTATAGCGGAGTCCATGACTTTTATACTGCCCAATGCATTTGGTGGCTATAGCGGCAACAGGCTCAATGAAGGATCACATGTTGCAAAAAAATTAATTGCCAAACAGATACCGGAGGATAATGCAGAACAGGTGGCTCAAAATATGCCGGCTTACTGGGGTAAATTGTCTACTTCGGGTCCGGCCTATTTAGGTGTGATCATTTGTTTGCTGGGATTGATCGGTTTTGTGATTGGCAAAGGACCGCTACGCTGGGCCCTGCTAGCGGCTACGGTACTGGGTATCCTGATGTCATGGGGCAAATACCTTCCTGGCTTTAATACCTTCCTGTTCGAATATCTTCCCTTATATAATAAATTTCGCTCCCCTCCTTTTGCACAGGTGATTCCACAATTATGTGTTGGCATTAGCGCTGCAATGGCATTACAGCAATTATTGTTTGGACCCAAATTACAGAAAGCAGATCTCAAAAGGATAGCCTATACTGCAGCTGGCTTATTTGCATTGCTGGGCATCCTTTACATGATGATGGATTACAGCAGCCCCTACGATGCAGGAATTGCACAGAGTGTTGCTGAACAATCGAAAAGTGATGAGCTGGGAAGGGCCGTTGTGTCGGGATTAAAAGCTGACCGGCAGGCGATGTTCGGCGGGCAGTTATTGCGGGCGTTGGGATTGGCCTTGCTGGCATTGGGAACGCTTTTCCTGTTCTATAAGAACATGATCAAAGCATGGGTCACCGCCATCATCCTTTTATTGATAAGTACACTGGATATATATGTTATCAGCCACAGCTATTTCAGCAATGAAAAAGAACCGTATGCCAGCTATGAGCGGGATGAGGACAAACTTTTTGTACCGGCTGAAGATTATACAAAGAATAATTTTAGTCCTACAGCCGCTGATCAGCAAATATTACAGGATAAAGATCCGAATTATCGTGTATTCAATATGGTGGGTACTTCCAATGCCGATCCTTTCAGTGAATCAAGGACATCGTATTACCATAAATCTGTTGGAGGATATCACCCTGCCAAACTCAGGATCTACCAGGATATCATTGAAAAATATCTTTCTTATGGAAGACCGGAGCCGGGTGTACTGAACATGCTCAACACAAAGTATATCGTGGTGCAGGACCCGCAAAGCAGGCAGATAGCAGTGATCCCGAACCCTGATGCATTCGGCCCCTGCTGGCTGGTTAAAAACGTACAGGTTGTGAAGGACAGGGTGCAGGCTATACAGGCATTGGGAAAAACCAATTTGAAAGACACGGCTATCGTTGACGAATCGTTTAGCAAAAATGTAGTGCAGCCCCAATGGGATTCCAGTGCCAGCATCAGGATGACCAAATTTGATAACGATGCCATCGAATATGAATCGAATGCTACCGGGCCGCAGTTTGCCGTCTTCAGTGAAATATTTTATCCATTGGGCTGGAATGCCTACGTCGATGGAAAGAAAACTGATTATTGTAACGTCAATTATATACTTCGGGGGCTATCACTTCCTGCAGGCAAACATGCTATCAAATTTGTATTCGAACCAGCTTCCGTTAAGAAAGGGATTTCCATCATGTTCTTATCCTCGATCGTTATCCTGCTGGTATTTGTAGGTGGCTTGTTCATGGCGTGGAGAGAAGCTAAGAAAACAGCGGGATGAGAAAAGTGCTGGCAATAGCTCCCTATCCTTACCTGCCGTATTTCTCAGGTGGGCAAAAGTTTATGGCACTTTTTTTTGATTACCTCGGCCGGCAAACAGACCTGACCGTGGTGTCGGTGGCCAACAATGATTTTTCATTAGCGAAAACGTACAAAACGATACCGTTGTTGAAATCATCTTTCTCAAGATATTTTGACCGGAGTCTTATTGGCAAACTCACTACGCTTACCCAACAGGAGAAGTTTGATACCATTATTTGCGAACATCCCTATTTTGCCTGGCTGGCTTTAGCAGTACGCAAAAAAACCGGTGTCAAAGTGATCATCCATTCACATAATATCGAATACCAGCGTTTTCGTTCCACCGGCAAATGGTGGTGGCCGGTATTGAAGAAATATGAGAAAAGCAGTTTTAAAAAGGCAGACGGGCTTTTCTTCATCACCCCCGAAGACCGGAATTTTGCCATTACCAGCTGGGATATTGACAAAGAAAAATGTATAGACCTTCCTTTTGGAGTAACGATCAACGAGTATCCAAAAGACCGCGCCACCTGTAAAGAGTTGGTTGCCCTTAAACATGGAATTGGTTTTAACGAAAAGATCCTGCTCTTTAACGGACTATTAAATTACCAGCCCAATATCGATGCCCTTGCTATCATCCTTGACCGGATAAACCCTTTATTGGTGCAGCACCCGTCATTCAATTATAAGATCCTAATCTGTGGTAAAGGATTGCCCGAAGAAATGAACTCCTTACAAAGCTATGCCGGTAAGAATATTGTATATCCTGGTTTTGTCGACAATATTGAAACTTATTTGAAAGCAACAGATATTTTCCTGAATCCGGTGCAGCGTGGCGGAGGCGTAAAAACAAAAATGGTGGAAGCCATCGCATACGGTGCTGCTGTTGTTGCTACAGAAACAGGCGCAACAGGTATAGCCAGAGAAGTATGTGGTGACAAACTGGTCACGGTAAGGGATGATGACTGGGAAGGCTTTGCCAAAGCGATCCTCGAAAATACAGCCGGTAGATCCGAAACACCGTCATCGTATTACAACAAATACTACTGGGGCCATATCATCAAAAGGATATTAACTTTATAACAAATAGTTTGTAAATGGTTATTGGACATGGAATGGTTGCGAAAAGATTTGCGTCATACAAAGAAAATGATGACTTTGTAATTTTCGCATCCGGTGTTTCCAATTCCAAAAACACAGACCTGAATGCTTATGCCCGGGAATCAGTTCTTTTACAAACAACCCTTGAAAAGCATAAAGATAAAACACTGGTCTATTTCAGTACCTGCAGTATTTATGACAAGGGAGAATCCGGAAGTCCCTATGTTATTCACAAAATAAAAATGGAAACTTATATCCGGGAAAACGCTGCACATTATTATATTTTCCGTGTCTCGAATCTTGTAGGGAGATCAGATAACCACAATACGATCCTGAATTTTTTTAAATACCATATCACCAATAAGATCAATTTTGACCTGTGGAACCAGTCCATGAGAAACCTGATCGATACCGATGATATGTTCAGCATAACGGATCATATACTGCAAAACCATCTTTACCCTAACCAGGTTATCAATGTGGCCAATCCTGTCAGCTACCCGGTTACGGATATTGTCACCAGCTTAGAAAGCTTGCTTGGGGTAAAAGCAAATTATATTTCTATTCCCAAGGGAAGTCAGTTTACCATCGATATCGGATTAATTCTACCCATCATCCGGGAATTACAAATTGCCTTTGGAAACCAGTATATGGCCAGCCTGATAAAAAAGTATTACCTGTAAATGAATTACCGGAGATCCATACTGAAACGAAACTGTGAACTGGCCCTGATGTTCCCCTTTGTACTGGCCGGGAAACTGGCTGGCAAACTTTTCCCCTTAAAAACAGAACATACTGCTTTTCTTTTTTTTTCATCCGCTGATATTGGTGGTTCCATAAAAGTAAATGCTGACATTACCAATTGTATAAAAGAGCATAAACCATTAATCATTTTTTCAAAGAAGCCGAACAACAACGAATTCCTTTCGCTTTTCCAGGCAGAAGGGGTTCGTATAATTGATCTGCACCGCTTAATTGATAATAAGTGGTATCATTTCATCAATTTTTTTTTCCGGGGTGTCATCTCATCCTGGATCAACAAACAACATAAGCCAGTAGTTTTTGGTGGAGAGTGCCTTTATTTTTATAAAGTTATACCGCATGTAAAAAAAGTTACCCGGACAGTTGAACTCTGCCACCTGAGTACCTGGTTCAATTTTTCGCAGGCTTTTGTAAAATATATTGACGCCAGAATTTTCAGTACCCCTCAAATCAAAAGAGATGTTGAAAAGCAGTACCGGGAAAACAAGGTGCCTTCACTTTTTTACGAGCGGCTCTATTTCACCGATAATAAAATTGACATCCCCCTATTACAGGAGGTAATCAATCCTGTACTGCAAGTGCTGTATGTGGGACGGGCTGCTCCTCAAAAAAGAGTACACCTGATTGCCGCGGTTGCAAAACAAATGCAGGCAATGGGTAAACCTGTTCATTTCTCCTTTGTAGGGGCTGTTGAAAAGATTATTCCTCCTGAAGTACAGGAATTTTGTACCCTTCATGGAAATATAAATGATGAGAAACTATTAAACAGCATCTACCAACAGTCAGATGTGCTGCTGCTTACTTCGTCTTACGAAGGATTGCCCCTTGCCATAATGGAAATGATGGCGCGGGGTAAAGTAGTTATTTCAACAGCAGTTGATGGTATTCCAGATTATATTACACATAAAGACAACGGGTTGCTGATAACCGATAAAGAGGAAGATAAAATAATTGAAAGCGCTATAGCGCAACTGCAGCTGCTGATCGATAATAAAGAACTCAAAAAAACGATCGGGTTAAATAGCTATACGTATGCGGTTGCACATTTTAGCGGAGAAAATTTTTGTAAGTTTTACCGGGAAATACTTCGCAACAAAAATTCCCCGGAACTACAGTAGCCACGAGGATTCCGGGACTTATCACCTATCGCTTTAACAATAAATACAGGCTGCGACCAACCGCCGTACTGTCTATTAGTTTGGCAAGCCTTACTTTAAAAAGACGCGACGGATCAAATGTATTATTGTCTATCAGCGAGTCAGCATATTTTTTATGTGCCCGGGCCAATGCAGCCACACTGGTGAATGTTTTCCTTTCCTTCTTACTGATGGCTAGTAATTTTTTTGAAAACTCGATACATCTTGAACGCAGCAGCGCTGTTACATGCTCATTGATCACCTGCCTGAAGCCGGCATTTTTCTCTTTTAACTCCTGCAAATACTGAATATACAACTCATACGCAGCGTGATATTTTTCGCTCACGGAGGTAGCAGTAGTGCTGCCCGTATGTACTCTGTAAGAAAGGCCGATTGGGGATGCCGTTGCTTTGCAGGACAAACGGGTCAGCTCTACCCAAAGTGGAAAATCCGCAAATAATAAACCCGGGTATAAAGGGATACCTCCAACTGCATCATAGTCCTTCGATCTCATCACCAATCCAACTGCATCAATTTCCATTAACAGGAATTTTTCCAGCAATTCCTGAGCTGTTTGAACTGCTGGCATAGGCTTACACTCCCGCAGGATAGCACTATTCGCATCAATAAAGTTAAAATGAGGAGCATATAAACTTGCATCCGGGTATTGTTCAATAAGCCCCTGCATGATTTCCAAATAATGAGGAAGCAACAGGTCATCATGCCCGATAATGGTCATCCATTCCTTCCGGCTTACATCCTTTATCCGGCTCCAGTTCTCTTCGATCGATAAAGGACGATTTGTCGGATAAAAATCGATACGGGTATCCTTCAGCGAATTAATCCATTCTACCGTGCCGTCTGTGCTGCCGCTATCCAATATGATCAAATTAAAACCTGGAATGGTCTGGGATAAAATACTTGCCACGCATTTTTTGATATAGGCTCCCCCATTCCTGACAGGCAGTATGATACTGAATTCAATCAACGGGAAAAAGGATTTCTCAGGTTATTTATAGAGGTTGCTCGCATCATTACTATTAAATTAATTGCGCTGAACCGGGTCAGACGCTTTTTCCAATTGGCTTTGGAAATACTTTTTTAAAAAGCAAAAATAAATTTCGTGTTACCGGGTTGCTATCAATGATCCGGGCAAGCCGGACACCCGGTATTGCGGAAGGATCAAATGTATTATTGTCAATTAATTTATCTGCATATGCTTTATACCTTTTGGCTAGTTGGGATACGGTAAGGTTGTTCCTCTTTTCCAGCGGTGTTCGTAAAAGACGGTGGGAAAGGCCTTTACAATAAATGGAAATTAGATTCCGGGAATGTGTATTGATAGCGTCATTTAATTGTGCATCCTTCGTTTTCAATGCATATAAATAATCAACAAAGCGTTCAAAAGCCGCATGATACTTATCATCAGCCGACGTAGCTGTTGTATTCCTGCTATGTACGCGGTATGAAAAAGCATTGACGGGTGTTGTTGCTTTATAAGAGATCCGGGAAAGTTCCATCCACAGCACAAAATCCGAAAAAAATAAATTAGGGTATTCAGGTATTCCACCCACTGCATCATAATCAGCGGACCGTATTACGAACCCACCCCCATTCTCCAGTGTTTCCCGGAAAAAATCAGCTGCAGATTGCACCTCCTGCATGGGCTTGCAGGCACGGGTAATGGCGCCATACTCGTCGATAAAATTAAAATGGGACTGGTACAAGCTTGCTGTCGGATGCTTCCGGATAAGTTCATCCATCACTTCCAGGTAATCAGGATGCATGATATCATCATGCCCGGTAATGATCATGAATTTATTCCGGGTCACTGTTTTTATCCGACCCCAATTTTGTTCAATAGTAAGTGAAGTTGCCGAAGGATATATAATTATACGGGGATCCTTCAGGGTTTCCAACCAGGCTACCGTATCATCGGTACTTGCATTGTCCAGTACAATTAAATTAAAGTTGCGGAAAGATTGTGACAGCACACTGGCAACACATTCTTTGATATAAGAACCACCGTTTCTTACCGGTAGTACAACACTGAAACTGTTTGATCCTGCTATTTCCATGTAGTTACTACTTATCCGGGGATGCACCTTATGAGGGTGATTTTCCCGGCAGTTAATCAATTCGTTTCAGGTAACCATCCGGTGCCACGCTGATCAAGAGCTTATTATTTATTTCCGTATCAATTGCAAAACCGGTGTTTGCTTTCAGAAATTCATGTACAGCCGTTTTAGGATTATTGGAAACACCCCAGGGGCGTTGTTGTACAAAATAACCTTCCGGCAGATCTTCCACAATCGTATCGAAAACAACCAGGTAAGATCCCTTTGTAACAAAAGGTGAATACAGGCGCAATTCCTGCAGTACATGCTCATGCGTATGATTGGAATCGAGGCAAACAAGTATCCGCTCTTTTCCTGTAGCATGTTCCCGAACCCGCTCCTTCATTTCTTCCGTTACAGAAGAGCCTTCCAGCATCCTGATACGTTTAAACATCGGGTGCTTCTCTATTTCTATACGGTTATGCTCCCGTATATCAATATCAATACCCAATACTTCACCCTTACCAATAAGTTCCAGTAAGGAAGCGTAATAGATCAGTGATCCGCCATGAGCAATACCTGTTTCAATGATCAGGTCTGGTTGAATCTTCCAGATCAGCTCCTGCATAGCGATCATATCCTGCGGATACTGAATGATCGGCCGGCCCATCCAGCTGAAGTTGTAGGAATAATGAGATTTATTCGACTCTACATTAAAATGATGGGCTGCCTGCAACAACGCTTTATTATTGCCATTCTTTGCAATTCGTTCGATCGTCTCCTGCTGAAAATCGCTGACTGGATTATTATTCATCGTGTAGTATTTTTTTAAGCTTTTTTGTATCACCCCAAAAATGCATGGGCTCATAATCAGAGTAAGGATAATATCCGGTATTCAGAATGATCTGCTTTTCATTTTTTGCCAGGTAATCAAGTACAAATGCTTCTACAGTTACCGGCCTGCCGCTACAGTTATTGATCACTCCATCCACCTCTTTTTGCAGGGCAATACGGACTATATTTTCCGCTACTTTTTCCACTGGCAAATAATCCCTAAGCTGCTGACCGCCACTCATGTTGAATGTCTTTTCACCGTTTGAAAGGGCATTATCCAACTGCGAAAGTAAGGAATTCGGATTTTGTCCTTTTCCATACATATAAAACAGCCTTGTCCACTTGAAGGAAAATGGCAGTTTCTTTTGCAGTGCTTCAAGCCCCTTTCTTAATCCGTCTTTTGCTTTACCGTATGGATTATCAGGAAGAGCAGGCATATTCTCACTTAATTCGCCTTCCTGCATACCGTATTCAAAGCAGGTACCTGTTACGGTGATATCCTTTAACCCGTGCTGAACCAGGTTGGTTAAGAAGGCCAGGTGACGCGGTAGGTTTATTTCTTCGTGAAAAGCAGATTTATAATTCGGTAAGCCTTCCCACGCAAGATGGATCAGCAGATCAGGCTGGTTAAAAAAATTGTAATAATCAACAGATGCATCAAAATCAACGAAATTTAAAGGAATATAAGTTACCCGGTTAAACCAGGGAGCCTGTTCTGCTTTTTGCAAATCGGCGGAAGAAGCTATGACTTGCTGTTCATTGCGGAGCATTTCCTCAACTACATACTGACCAATAAACCCGGTAGCTCCTGTCACCAATACTTTCATGTGCCTGTTTATAATAATTGAAGTTGGGGAACCGGCACTACAAATTGCCCGCCCCATTCTTTAATATAAGAAAGCTGTGCTGTGATTTCCTCTTTCAGGTTCCAGGGAAGGATAATCACAAAATCAGGTTGATGGGCTTTCAGGTATTCTTCATTCACCACAGGTATATGACTTGCTGGCATCCATTTATCCTGTTTATGAGGATTAGCATCCACCACGTATTCTATCAGGTCATTTTTGATACCGCAATAATTCAATAAGGTATTCCCTTTGGCGGCTGCACCGTATGCCGCTACTTTTTTACCGGCTCTTTTTTGTTCAATAAGAAAAGATATGATATCCAGTTTGACCTTTAAAGCTTTTTGCTGAAAATTGCTATAATAAGCAAGGCTTGTTACACCTTTTGCTGTTTCCTTATCAAGCAGCGCCTTTACCCGGGCCGTAACGGGTTTGCTGTCATCCTCCTCATGCTTTGCATAGATACGGAGAGAACCTCCATGTGTGAGTAGTTCATCAACATCAAATAATTCAAGCCCCTGTGCCGTAAAAATCTCTTTTACCGTATGGAAAGACAGGTAGGAAAAATGTTCATGATAGATCGTATCAAACTGGTTATTATCTACCAACTGCACCAGGTGAGGAAATTCCATCGTGATAACGCCGGTATCTGCCAATAGAATTTTCATACCGCCAACAAAGTCTACAATATCCGGTACATGTGCCAGTACATTATTGCCCAATAGCAGATCCGCTTTCACTTCCCAGTGATTGGCGAGACGATCGGCCAGCTCAACTCCAAAGAATTCGACAATTGTTTTGATCCCCTTACCCACCGCCACTTCGGCAGTGTTGGCCGTAGGTTCAATTCCCATGACTGGTATCTCCTTTTCTTTAAAATATTGCAGCAGGTAGCCATCGTTACTAGCAATTTCAATAACCTGCGATTCAGTATTGAAACCAAAACGCTCCACCATCATTTCGGTGTATTTTTTAGCATGTGCTAACCAACTCGTGCTGTACGAAGAGAAATAAGCATAGTTGCTGTCGAAGATGGCAGCTGATTTTTTATATTCATCCACCTGCACCAAAAAACATTGATGACAGGTATATACTTTCAACGGGAAAAAAACTTCCGGCTCATTCAGCTGTTCTTTGGTCAAAAAAGAATTGGATGCCGGCGAATTCACCAGGTCAATAAATACATGCTCGAGTTCCGTCTTGCAAAATCTGCATTCCATATTTTAAATTCCTTTAAATTGTTCATCGAGATAAGCATGCTGCGCATCCCTGGGCGAAATTACGGTAAGCGGTAAGGGCCATTTGATATTGATCAACGGATCGTTATACCTTATCCCGCTTTCTGCCGCGGGTTGATAAAACTCTGAATGATGGTAGATCAGTTCACAATCATCTTCCAAACATTGAAACCCGTGTGCAAATCCTTCGGGAATGTATAACATTTTTTTATTGGCAGCAGATAACTCTACGCCGGTCCATTGTAAAAAAGTTGCAGACCCTTTCCGCAGATCTATAATTACATCATACACAGACCCGGCTGTACAACGGAGCAGCTTGATCTCTTTATACGGGTGCACCTGGAAGTGCATTCCGCGGATAGAAGCCTTTTTATGGGTTACAGAATGGTTCATCTGCACCCATTCTTTGGTATGCCCTATTTTTTGAAATTCGTCTTTGCAATAATAGCGGGCAAACCATCCCCGCTCATCTGACCGTGGTTCTAGGTCGATGGTATAGCTACCAGCCAGTGATGTGGGCGTAAAGATCATATGCCAAAATAGTCTTTGATCTGCTGAATTGTAAAAGTGGCCTGCCCGTTGACCGGTTGTTTATACCAGTTGATGGTCCAGGAGATAGCTTCTGTTGCTGAAAGTTTCGGAATCCAATTTAATTCTTTCCGGGCCCGGCTGATATCCAGTTTCAATAAACCTGCTTCATGCGGCTGGGGTGGATCTGAGGAATCATTCCAGGTTCCCTTCCCCCAGCTTTCTATAGCTGTTTCAACCAGTTCCTTTACCGTTAAATGATCGTTTGGCAGCGGCCCAAAATTATAAGGCCGGGAAAAACTGGCCGGGGCTTTATCGAGGAACAGGCCCAATTGTAAATAGCCGGAGAGTGGTTCAAGCACATGTTGCCAGGGTCTAACTGCCCATGGATTTCTCACATCAACCGGCTGATCGTTTTGCAGGGAACGAATAATATCGGGGATGATCCGGTCGCTGCTCCAATCACCACCACCGATCACATTACCCGCTCTTGCACTGGCAATTGCTTTGCGGTGCTGCTCATATTTATTAATGGGGAAAAATGAATTTCGGAATGAACTGACCACGAACTCTGTACATGCCTTACTGGCGCTATAGGGATCAAAGCCTCCCAACACATCTTCTTCCCGGTATAAAATATCCTGTTCTTTGTTCTCATATACTTTGTCCGTCGTTACCACAACAATGCTACATTTTGAATGGAGCTTACTCACTGCTTCTAACAGGTTCGCCGTTCCAACCGCATTCACTTCAAATGTTTCAGCCGGGATCTCATACGAGCGGCGCACCAAAGGTTGTGCAGCGAGATGAAAAACAAAATCGGGTTGAAAAGAAATGATCTCTTTCTCTAATCTTGCTTTATCCCGTATATCGGCTATACTGCTTTCGCCCGTATGCAAAGGTTGTAAGAGGTTAAATAAACTGTTCTCATACTCCGGGGCCAATGCATAGCCTTTTACGCTGGCGCCTGCCAACTGCAGGCAACCCATAAGCCAGGCACCCTTGAAACCAGTATGCCCGGTTATAAAGACCTTTTTACCGTTATAGCCGGAGAGGAATTGTTGTTGCATTACCAAGTTTTCCATTTTGCCTGGTTATTTTGCCACATAGCTTCCAATTCTAATTTATCTCTTAATGCATCCATACATTTCCAGAATCCATTATGCTTGTAGGCGGCCAGTTGATTGGTCAATGATAATTTTTCCATAGGGTCATCCTCCCACATCATATTGTCCATATTACCATCCAGGTAGTTGATGACCCCGGGCTTCAATACAAAAAAACCTCCGTTGATCCATTTGCTTTCATCCTTTGTCTTTTCACGGAATGATACCACATCACCATTAGGTGCAAGGTCCATTCCTCCAAACCGTGCATCCATGCGGACAGCCGTAACGGTTACCATTTTATTATGTGACCGGTGAAAGGCAAGTAATTCTTTCATATTTACATCGCTGACTCCATCCCCATAGGTAAGCATAAAATCTTCATCACCCACATACTTCATCACTTGCTTTAATCTGCCGGCAGTTTTGGTATGCTGACCAGTATCAACCAGTGTTACTTTAAAGGATTCCGTATTGGTGCCATGTATTTCCACTTTATTATTGCCCAGTTCGATGGTCAGGTCGGAATTGTGGAGGAAATAATGCATAAAATATTCCTTGATAACATATCCTTTGTAACCCAGGCAAATAATAAATTCATTAAACCCATACTGACTATACATTTTCATGATATGCCAGAGGATCGGCTTTCCTCCAATTTCCACCATTGGCTTGGGCCTTGCGTCCGTTTCTTCTGATATCCGGGTACCAAGACCACCGGCGAATAATACTACTTTCATGCATAACAGTGTTAGGGCGCAAATTTACTTTAAATAGTCATTCGTGTGTCAAAAATGAAAGGGCCACCGGGATGCCTGCTGCAGCCCGCTTTAAACAGCTGATTGATCTGAAAGGCTTTGAAAATAGGCCATGGATCTTTTCTTCTTTTCATCCAATACATAACTAAGATGAAGGGTATAATATTTTTTCAGATCGTACAGATCAAATGGATTGGCCGCTACTATTTCATCAATATGTGATAGCCCCATCGCATTGGCTTCATTGAAGGTGCGGATAAAATCCTCTGGTAGTTTTTGGGTACTAACCCATACAGCAAATACAAAGGGCAAGGCGGTAATAGAACGCCATTCTGAACCCAGGTCGTAAATGAAAGTAGATATCTTTCGTTGCTCAAAGGCCCGGTCGCCGATTACTAAACCGGCTGTTGTTCCCCTGATCTCCTGCCGGTAATCTTCATTGATGGCTTCTACTATTTCCGGGTTGATACCCCAATACTCCTTCATCAGGTATTTTAATAAGGCTACAGAAGTGCGGCTCTGATAATCGAGGTAGACTTTTTTAATTTCATCCATGGGCACTTCGCTAAAGAGCGCCACAGAAGCGATCTCTCCTTCGGTACCGATACAATAGTCCCCTACAATATGATATTCGGGAAGTTGTTGAAGAACGGCCACGGGCACCAATCCCACATCGATCTCATTATCCAGCAGCATCCGGGCCACTTTTGCCGGGTAATCACCCACCAGTTCTATCTGGTCGCTGATCGGCTTTCTTTCCAATCCATAAAGTAGTGGCTTTGTATTCAGATAGTTAACTATCCCTACCTTAATCTTCCTGCCCCCAACCCCTAAAGGGATGTTTTTGTCGCTCATTACTACAATTTGTGTTTGTTATCTTTGCCACAAATATAATCACAACACAGTTTAAGGAGTTTAAAAGCTGGTTGATAAATCAGCTGGTTGGGACTAATAATTTATCCGCAGGATACTGCGTACAAAACATAAATGCTTCATGGAATTGACTGCGCTCACTGCTATTTCACCTGTTGATGGTCGGTATCGTAAACAAGTACAGCACCTGGATGAATATTTTTCCGAGTATGCATTGATCAAATACCGGGTGCAGGTGGAAATTGAATACCTTCTATTTCTTGAGCAGAAAAAATTCTTCAAGCTCCCCGGCAAAACAATAAAGCACCTTCAAAAACTGGCAGAAGATTTCGGACCGGAAGATGCACAGGAAATAAAACAAATTGAATTCACTACGAACCATGATGTAAAAGCAGTAGAGTATTTCCTGAAGAATGAGCTGGAAAAAAGCGGTGGCAATGATGCCCGTGAATGGGTTCATTTTGGATTAACATCACAGGATATCAATAATACAGCGATCCCCCTTTCCTGGAAACATGCGATTGAATATGAATACCTGCCCGGTTTACTGAATCTCAATGCCCAGCTAAGGCTGCTGGCAACTGAATGGAAAGATATTCCGATGCTGGCCCATACACATGGACAACCTGCCAGCCCAACCAAACTCGGAAAAGAGATCATGGTATTTGTTGAAAGAATACAAAACCAGATCGAACAGTTTATTGGTATTCCTTTTACGGGAAAGTTTGGAGGCGCTACCGGTAATTTCAACGCCCATCATATTGCGTTTCCAAAAATCGACTGGATCAAACTGGCGAATGAATTTGTAACAAAACTGGGATTGAACAGGCAGCAGTTCACCACCCAGATCGAACACTATGATAACCTGGCCGCCCATTTTGATTGTATAAAAAGGGTGAATAATATCCTGGCTGATTTTTGCCGGGATATCTGGAGTTATGTGTCGATGGAATACTTCAAACAAAAAACAAAGAAAGGTGAAGTGGGATCTTCCGCCATGCCACATAAAGTAAACCCGATTGATTTTGAGAATGCAGAAGGTAACCTTGGAATGGCCAATGCCCTTTTTGAATACCTGTCATCCAAACTGCCGATATCGAGATTGCAAAGAGACCTGACCGACTCCACCGTGCTGAGAAATATCGGTGTTCCAATTGCCCACACTCTTATTGCGTTACGTTCCATCGAAAAAGGACTTAGCAAACTGATCGTCAATGACGAAAAGCTGTATGCGGACCTGGAAGATAACTGGGCTGTAGTAGCGGAGGCCATTCAAACGGTGCTGCGAAGAGAAAACTATCCCAATCCTTATGAAGCGCTAAAAGATTTGACAAGGGGAACAGGGAAGATCGATAAGAAAGCAATTCAGCAGTTTATTGATGGTCTGAAAATAAAAGAGGAAATAAAAAAAGAGTTGAAGAAAATTACGCCGCATAATTATACAGGCCTCTCCTCTTTTAAATAAGTCTTATTATCTATTAGCCCGATATATAAATTTCTGTTTTTTCTTTTATGCTTTTCGTACATCGGGTTGGCACAGGTCAACCTGAATACCGGTTTAGTGGCCTGGTATCCTTTTAACGGTAATGCCAATGATGCGGCTGACTACAATTCCCTTTCTGAAATATCATCAAAAAGAATTTCGCACAGCGGATAAAGAGAGAAAGAGTTAATCGAAACTTTTTCACTTCCTCGTTTCTACGATTGGACAAGCAACTTTTATATTCTCCTTTTCTCTTTCATTTCTGGGCGGGGCCTCTATTGCCCAACAAAAAATTTGAATTTCGAAATTGACATAAGACTGAACCTTACCTCTTCAATATCTGAAACATCATCAAAAATAATTTCGCACAGAGGATAAATAGAGAAAGAGTCAATTGAAACTTTTTTACTTCTTCTTTTCTAATATTGGACAAGCCACTTTTATATTCTCCTTTCCTCTTTCTTCTCCGGGCGAGTCCTATATTCTCTACAAAAAATTAAAATTTTCAAATTGAGATAAGAATAGTCCTTACCTCCTCAACATAAACACCAGCAACTCCTTCTCCTCATCCATCTTTGTCGTATGCAGTTTAAATCCCGCTTTCAGCAAAACTTTCTGCGAAGCTATATTCGGGGTCTCTGTGATAGCATAAATTTCGGCCAGAGGGGTGCGGTTATAAAAATAGTTAACCCCTTCCCGGGTTACTTCCGTTGCATAACCTTTGCCCCAATACTCCGGCAAAAAAGAATACCCCAGTTGTGTTTTTTCTTCATCAGCGGGAATTGGAATGATCACAAAGCAACCAACAAATAAACGGGTATCTTTTTCTTCCACGGCCCAATAACCTTTATACTCTCTTGGCGAAGCTGACAGTATCTTCTCGTTCAGAAATGTATCACTTTCTTCCCGGGTCCTTGGTGGGCGTATATACTGCATAACGGTGGGATTACTCTGCAAGGCAAAGAAATTATCCCTGTCAGCGGCCGTAAAATGCCGCACTAATAATCTTTTTGTAGTAAAAATCACCATACTGACCTATTAATATAAATAAAGTTCCATGAACAATTTACCAACAATTGCAGCTTCCCGTGTCCGGCAACAGTTTTATTTTTTATATTTAAATACCATTAAACCTTAACCGCTATGCCTGGAAAAAAATCTTCGCATTCGTTCAACGAGAAAAGAAGAAAGCTGCTGAGAATTATAGGCTTGGGAACTGCGGTGGCCGCAGGACAATCTGTTGCCGGGCAAATACGACCTGAACGAAATCCGCAACGTATCCCGGAAAAAACAACCGATAGGCCAAAACCGGAAATTACCAATCAGCCTCCTCCTACCCTCAGGTATATTACCGTTAAACTACTCCGTCCATACGATCTGCTCTCACTCGATCTGCGTTATTATAATTGTACCATAACAGGTGGCAAGGTGGTTAAGCGCAGCGATCCGGCTTATCTCGTTGTGATCTTTCAACCACAGACCATCAGTGAACAGGCATGGAACGAAACGAATGGTGGATTGGAAACTCCTACGGTACCAGGCAAAATGCTGATCAGCGGAGAAAGCAGGCTGGCATTTAAGATTCCGGCGAATGTCAACAACATACCACTGGATGTAAAACAATTGCTGGATTGGGAAAAATATGAACTGCTGGTGAACGACCGGGCCAAACAACCTACGGGGACCAACATGATAATCCCCCAAAATAATGGCCGGATCAAAATCATTGGTGATAAAATAAAAGCAAGGACTACCACTAAGACCCGCACCGCAAAAAACACAAAAGTAGTGCGGGGGATGTCAAAGGATGAAAAACGTGCTGCCAATATACTCCTGGTCGGCGAAACAATGAACAGCCGTGCCGATGCAATCGTCAATATCCGGGAAAACCTGGCGCAGCTGGCACAGGACCCGGTTGGCCCTCCCCGTGAGCTGGAAACATCACTTGAAGTTCCACTCCGTTTGTACCTCTCCCCTACCAAACTCGCCGGCTGGAGCCATCTTACCAAACTGGACCCCGACAACGGGATCCTGAAACAAACAAATCAATTATTTGAATTATGGCATACCCGGATGGGCACCAAAACAATACAGGGTATTGATGAAAGTGATCTCACCATTGAACAACGGATTGTACGGGCTTTATGGGCGGATGACGCTAAAGTAAATTATAAGGATGTTGTCATTGAAAAACCGATGGACAATATGCTCGGCCTTACGTCATTGACCAATAAAGACCGTCACCAGATCGTACACGAATCTTCCAATTTTACCATACCAGGATTTGTACCGCCCCCCATTAAAGCGTACAAACTTTTCTTAAGCACACTCGGCGCCTGGCTCGACAGCGAATTGGTTGTCGAAAGAAAAAAATTAAATGACGCCGGTGTATTATATGGCGAAAGCAATTCACTGAACCTCCTGAAATGGCGGCATATTGAAACCATGGCACGGGAACACTATGTGGAAATTGTGCGGGCGGGAAATATTATGCCGTTTGGACATGAAGCTGTGCTGATAAAAATAACAGAACGTAAACCACATGCACCCACCGGAACTGCAGCCAATTTCCAACGAAAGATCGTTGTGATCACACAGCCGGTTAAAGAATATAATTACCGGGCAGGTAATGGCGAGTTCATGAATTTCTGCTTCAGCCGAATTGAGATGATCACGACCGTATCGCCCTTGCTGGACGTGACGAAGAAAAAACTATCACAGCAAGCTTTGCCAGGCGCACCGCCTCCAACGCCGGGTGAAGAGCCCACGGTCGCTGGTGATGAACAGTTCGTCATCATGTCGGATCAGAAAGAAGTACTGTTTAAAGTAAAAGCAGAAGATCTCGATGGCAATCTTGTTGACTTTACCCTTCCGCTTGCTTTTGTAAGCACTGATGTGCTGGGAAGCAATAGCTATGTAGACTCGCTGATCGCTGCCTATAATGGGGGGTCAAGGATGGCGAACCGCTCCGATTTTCAGGGACAAAAATTCACATTGGCACCGCAGGCTACCAATGGTGCTGATACATCCTTCACCGCAAAGAGTGTCCTGTTCAAAACAAAAGCATACCGTACGGCTGACGAACCACAGGGATTTATGCCGATACTGGGTGAGGCGGATATCATTGAGCCGTCTTTCCAGAAACTGGCAGGCTCCAATGAATCTGTTCCCGTTACACTGGAAGATGATAATAATAAAGGAAATGTTTTTGCCAAATTCGTTGTTTCCAAAGCCATCAATTTTAGCGGGAATACGGATAAGACCGGTGGAATGGCAGCACCTAATTTCAACCTGACCGGTATATCCAAAGCAGCCGGTTCATTCGGTGGAGATCTGAACAAGTTTAAGAACGGCAATGCCGATGCAGAAGATTTCTTCACCGTATCGAATAATTTGCCGGAACCGATGCTCTTCGGTGTATTTAAACTGAGTAAGATCCTTGATCTGGTTGCAGGTGATAATAACTCCTATTCACTCGCAAAACCATTGGCGGAACGTGCGGCCAGCAAGATACCCAACCTGGTGACAGAAGAAACCAATGATGCCATTATCACTTCTTATGTGATCAAGCCAAGGCTAAAATCAGTAGATTTTGTCTTTGCCAAATTCAATCCTAAATCACCGGATAACGGATTCTCGATCGTCACCCAGGTCAAAGCATACAAGAATAATCCGAGCGCCCCTGAATTCAGCACGGAAGCCTGGCTGAGAAATTTCAGTGTAGGCGTTGTCAAGATCAGCGGCAGCGAATACCTGGTCAATATCAATTTCAAGGAAATAAAATTTATTACACAGGCCGGTAAGAAAGCGGATGTAAGTGTGGACATGGAAGACCAGTGCCTGACCTTTGGTGGTCCACTGCGTTTTGTAAATGAAGTGATCAAACTGATCGATCCGAAAGGATTTTCTGATCCTCCATATGTAGATGTTTCGCTCACGGGGATCAAAGCTGGTTATACCCTGGCCTTACCGAATCTCCAGATGGGAGCTTTTACACTAAGCAATATTTCATTAGGCGCAGAGGTGAATCTTCCGTTCACAGGAGGCCCGTTGACATTTGGTTTCCGGTTCTGTGAACGCCAGCAACCTTTCACCCTCACGATCTCCTGCCTGGGTGGTGGTGGCTTCTTTGGATTGGAACTGGACCTCCACGGTCTCCGTATGATTGAGGCTGCCCTTGAATTTGGTGCAGCTGTTTCCATCAACCTCGGTGTTGCGAGTGGCTCAGTCAGTGTGATGGCGGGTATCTATTTCAAAATGGAATTGGTCGATGGCGAGAACAATACACAGCTCACCGGTTATGTCCGGATCAACGGTTCGGTAAGTGTATTGGGATTGATCACCGCAAGTCTGGAATTATACTTAGCACTTACCTGGCTGATCGATAAAAAGAAAGCATACGGTGAAGCTACACTGAAAATAAAAGTGGAAGTCTTATTCTTTAGTGCAACCGTTACCGTTAAGGCTAAGAAAACATTTAAGGGCAGTGGCGACGATCCGAATTTCAGGATGTGCCTGACCGAAGGAGACTGGGAGGAGTATTGTGGGGCGTTTGCAGCCTAACAGTTCGTAGTTCAGGGTTTCAAGTTCGAAGTTGTTGCGTATTATTAAAAAACTCCTTTACTAATTAAATGCAAAATTATAAAACACAGAACTACAAACTAAGAACTAGGAACTTCGAACTAAGAACTATGAACT
>JAWXCO010000178.1:0-4113 GCA_034408705.1 Bacteroidota bacterium | reverse complement strand
GCATTAGTATTGCCTGGCTTTTCTTTTCATTTTCCATAAACGCAAAGATGAGGCCCGAGTTTTACAGTAACTATAAGGGGTTGGTGAAGGGGATACATTACTTCTTTATTTGCCTTATAAATAGTTTTTATCTTTGTTCTTCGGGTTTTTTCTGGTATTTTAAACTCTACAAAAGTTTTTTTAGCTTCAACAACAAAGCGAAAGATTGAGGTGCTAATTTCATAATCGTAGAAGCCAACTTGAACGAATCGTTCTCTTTCAATATCATTCTCGGTCCAACCTAAAACGTCTTTAAATAGTCTATCAATTATCTTACTTCTTGTGTCAGATTCAGAAATTGGTTCTGTGCCATATTTCTTAAATTCAACAATTTTTGATTTAAAAATTTCGTAAGAATTGTCTATTTCTGCCATGATAATAATTGTAATGTATTTGTGTAGTGTGTCTGTAAAATATCGCCTAATCATAAATATACGATACTACTGGCATAAAAAGATATTGAAAATCAATAGAAATTTATGCCAGAAGCAATGCGAAGCGGACGAATAAATCCCCATCAGTTTTTAACCCTTATTCCGTAATTTCCCTTTTTTAAAAAATGAAGTATGAAAAAACTACTACTCCTCTCACTATTATTTATTCAATATTCACTTCCAGCACAAGATTTAAAATATTATCTGCCTGATTCGGTTCAATACAATCCTGCTATTCCCAAACCAAAAGACGTTATCTACCATGAAGTGGGAGAGTGGCATATAACACACGACAGGTTAGTAAACTATATGAAAGCTGTGGCTGCTGCTGCACCAGACAGAATAAAACTGGAGACAATGGGGCTTACCTATGAAAGCCGTCCTCAGGTGCTATTGATTATAACCTCTCCTAAAAACCATCAGCGGTTAGAAGAGATAAGACTGCAGCATATAAAGTTGACAGACCCGGCACAATCTGCTTCGGTCAATATTGACAATATGCCGATTGTAGTTTGGATTGGTCACTCTATTCATGGCAATGAACCAAGCGGTGCCAATGCTGCATTGCTAAGTGCTTACTATCTGGCGGCAGCGCAAGGGAAACAAATTGATGAACTGTTAGATAATGTGGTCATATTGTTTGACCCTTCTTTCAACCCTGATGGGTTACAGCGTTTTTCTACCTGGGCCAACCAGCATAAGAGTAAAAACCTGGTAAGCGACCCCAATTCAAGAGAATTTAATGAAGTGTGGCCGGGCGGAAGATTCAATCATTACTGGTTTGATCTTAACCGTGACTGGTTACCTACGGTACATGTTGAAAGTCAAAACAGGGTAGCATGGTTTCAGAAATGGAAACCTAATATATTAACCGATCACCACGAGCAGGGAAGCAATGCTACGTTCTTTTTTCAACCGGGTGTTCCTTCCAGGGTGAATCCATTAACACCCGAAAAGAACCAGGAGCTGACAGGTAAGCTGGCAAAATTCCATGCACAATATTTAGACCGTATCGGGTCATTATATTTTACCAAAGAGAACTACGATGATTTTTATTATGGAAAAGGTTCTACCTACCCGGATGTGCAGGGTTGTATCGGTATTTTATTTGAACAGGCTTCATCCAGAGGACATTTACAGCAAACGGCAAATGGCTTGCTGAGTTTTCCTTTTACCATCAGGAACCAGTTTGTAACTACCCTCTCCACGTTGGAAGGTGCAAAAGTACTGCGGAAAGAATTTTTAAGCTTTCAACGTAATTTTTATAATGAATCTGCAAGCCGTGCTGCTGCTTACCCGGTAAAAGGATATGTTTTTGGCGATAAAAATGATGCGGCTAAAACATTTCATTTTGCAGAAATGCTGAAGCGTCACCAGATTGAGATCAATGATTTGCCAGATAACTATAAGGAGAATGACCCGATAGCTATCGGGTATGAGAAAGGGTCCGCATTCATGGTCTCGCTCAACCAGCCACAACATAGTTTAATAAGATCGATCTTTGAAAAGACACTCACGTATAAAGACAGTTTGTTTTATGATATCACTGCCTGGACAATGCCATTAGCTTTTGGGCTTCCATATTCAGAGCTAACTACAACACCCATGATGGGTAGTAAGGTAGAATCACTTATCATGCCGAAGAAAAATATTATTGGTGGTAAAAGCGAGTATGCTTATTTGATGGAGTGGGATGATCTTTATGCACCCGCTGCCGTTTATGAATTGTTGAATGCAGGGCTGATCATGAAAGTAGCCACCAATAAATTTGAAACAGCGGTCAACGGGGGTGCTAGGAAATTTGATTATGGAACGATACTATTACCGGTAAAAATGCAAAGTAAGGATAGCGAGGCCCT
This sequence comes from Bacteroidota bacterium, assembly GCA_034408705.1. Lineage (GTDB taxonomy): Bacteria > Bacteroidota > Bacteroidia > Chitinophagales > Chitinophagaceae > JJ008. The sequence continues at coordinate 1,781 of JAWXCO010000178.1, read as the reverse complement.
GGCTCTTCTTGTAAGTGGCCTTACAGAGAAGTACCGCTTAAATGTATATGCTGTTTCATCGGGTAATGTAAATAGCGGAAGCGACCTGGGCAGCAATAAATTTGCAGTCATCTCTAAACCCACTATTGCGATGATCGCCGGTCCGGGGGCCAATGCTACCGATGCAGGAGAAGTATGGCACCTGCTGGACCAACGCATGAATATTCCGGCAACACACCTGGAGCCAAACGTTTTTAACCGAATTGAGTTGAGTAAGTATAATACACTTATACTGGTAGGGGGTAATTATAACGAACTCAACAAAGACAAATTAAAGTCCTGGGCGCAGGCTGGCGGCACCTTAATATTGACCGAGGAGTCCGTAAGTTGGGCTTCACAAAGCGGGATCAGCGAGGTGAAATTTAAAAGATTGAAATCACCTGTTGATAGCACCGATAAACTTGCTTATACAGACCGGGAACAAATGGATGGAGCGCAGCAAATACAGGGAGCCATCTTTGGTGCGGAGGTGGATCTAACCCACCCGCTTGCTTATGGCTATAATCAAAAAACGGTGAGTCTTTTTAAAGCCAACAAAGTATTTATGGAGAAAAGCAAAAATCCGTACGCCACTCCATTTTACTATGGCGCAAAACCATTGCAAAGTGGTTGGGTAAGCAAAGAAAACGGGGAGGTGATCAAAAATTCTGCAGCTGTTATTGTAAACACCGTTGGCATCGGCAGGGTTATTAATATTGCGGACAATCCTAATTTCCGGGCCTTTTGGCTGGGGGGTACTAAATTGTTTATGAATGCGATTTTCTTTGGAAGGCTGATTGATGCGGCTAGTGGCAGGACAGTTGAATAAGAGATTCCGCATACGGGAGAAAGAAAAAAGAAGCTGTTCCGAATCTGGATTAAATTAATTTACCCGCAAACTCGCCAGCAGGCAGGCACTAAAAGTTGCGAATAATTGAACCGCCGGGATACAGCGTTGTAGTCTAATTTATCAACTTCTCTGCAAACTCCGCCTCTGAGCGGGTATTAAATTTTTTGTTGCTCGCAATGACGCAAAGTCGCAACGGCTGATTTTCAAATGTATTATACTTTGCGCCGTAGCGACTTTGCGTGATATTTTCTTTCTTTTCCTCCTAAACCTGCGGGGGAGGCCCTATAAGTCTCCAATTTGGTCAAACAAAATTTATGCACATTCTCCGCATGTTACTAAATAAATTAGTTTTTGATAATCGAATTTTCTTACCTTGCCAACCTGAAAATTAATTACGTCATTTTAAAAATTGAGCACTATGATCAAAATGCAAGTTATCGGACATCTGGGAAAAGACTGTGTAGTCAACACCGTCAACGGAAAAAATGTAATCAACTTTACCGTAGCCCATTCTGAAAAGTACAAAGACAGTCAGGGAGCGCTACAGGAAAAAACAATCTGGGTAGATTGCGCTTATTGGACCGACCGTACAGCGGTTGCTCCCTACCTGCAAAAAGGCACACAGGTTTTTGTGGAAGGGCAGCCGGAAGCAAGATCCTTCCAGCGTAATGATGGCACTCCGGGTTCATCCCTTTCACTCCGGGTGCGGGAAGTACAACTTTTAGGTGGAAAAAGTGACCGGAGTGTAGGCGGTGGTTCATACCAGCAACCTTCTTCTGCTTCAGCATCTGCTCCTTCATCCAACAGTAATGTACCATCGCCGAACGATATTACGGAGCCGGTAGATGATTTACCATTCTAAGGTCGCAACTAAAAACTAACACACAGCCTTTCCTTTGGAGAGGCTTTTTTT
>JAWXCO010000177.1:0-12812 GCA_034408705.1 Bacteroidota bacterium | reverse complement strand
ATGGCGGTGGCGGTGCCAGTGCGATGATAATAGAAAATTGCGAGTGATAAAAGTGTATATGGTAAAGAAGCCTCTTCCAATTGGAAGAGGCTTCTTATTTTTTATTTCATTTTGTGAGAATTCTTACAGCATAGTTTTATTTAGAACTAAGGTCTGCCCGTAAAAAAAGTAATTCACTCCAGGAATCAATTAGGTATTCACGGAGTACGTCAAGATAATTATCAAATGAATCTTCCCCGTTGGCTTTTTCATACCTTTCTTTAAAAGGTGTTTTTATATACCCGGGTGTTCTTTCTTTTAACCCTTGTTTGTACCTCGTAACTAAAGTAAACTGAGCCGGACCAGAAGAACTGGCTGAATAAACAGCTACTGACTGACCACCGGCACTAAAGGCTTTTTTCATTTCATTAATCACCTCTCTCACCTTGCCTCCCCATCCTAATTTTGGATACCAATGTGTGATATTAATTTTATCAGAATAATCACCCAATGCAACCGTACTAAGAGTGTCTTCAAAAACTGAATAGCTGCTACTGCCTCTTTCTGTCAAATAGGTAGCTACACTTTTATTCCAGTCATTGTTATGCTCTGCACCAAGATCTCCCCGCCCGTCAATTCCTTCCCAATTGTTGGGGCCTTCTGAAATGTGATATCCCCCGGCATCGGGTCCGCTTTGAATAGCAAAAACCCTCCATTTCCAGTCACCGGTATGGTATTTTTGTGCATGGGTGGCAAGGGCTTTTTCAAATTCAAGTACTTTGTCAACTTTGGGAAATACACGGTTAGCGGTGACAACATTTTTGGTTTGGCTCATTCCTAATACAGGAATAAGCAGGCAGACAAGAAAAATTTTTTTCATGTTTTGATGTTTTTGTGGTTAAAGAAGTGGAGGGTAGTGTTGTAATAGGGGGGAAATAGAATATAAATATAAAAGTTTATATGTATACAAAAAAAATAATTCTCTTTTATGCCGTTTGTTAGCATCCGCTATGCAACACAGAAAGATGCAGCCCTTATCGCTGATCTGAGCCGGCAGACCTTCTATGAAACTTTTGCAGAGCAGAACACCGCAGAAAATATGAAGAAGTTCATGACAGAACAGTTTTCGAGGGAGTTCTTGATAAAGGAAGTTGGGTCAGAAGGGAATATTTTCCTGTTGGCTTACGAAGGGGATGAGCCGGTTGGTTATGCCCGGCTACGGGAAAATAATAATCCGCCCGAACTGGGAAGCCTTCCTTCGCTGGAAATAGCCCGAATCTATGCGGTTACTGCTTCGATCGGGAAAGGAGTGGGCAAGGCATTGATCCAGGAATGTTTCCGGGTAGCGGCAGCAAAAAAAGCTGTAGTCGTTTGGCTGGGGGTGTGGCAGGAAAATAAGCGGGCCATTGATTTTTACACCCGATCGGGTTTTACAAAATTCAGTACCCATGTTTTTATGCTGGGTGATGATCCCCAACAGGATTGGCTCATGAAGAAAGAACTGTAATTTTTCAGTATTTAAATTTATCTTACTGTACACAATGATGCGTACAACTAACTATTTTCAACAGTGCCTGGCGATACTGCTTTTTTTACCGGCTGTCGCGTTGACCCAGTCAAAGAATGTAAGTATCCGCATACAGCAGGATGAATCGATATTGCTCGATTCTTTTGAAACGCAGGTGGTGCTCCAAAAAAAAACTTTTAAGATCCAGGTCTTGTTGGGAAATACAGCGGGTATTTATTGTTATGCGGCTTTTAATGATTCCATTTACCGGCTCACTGAAACGGAAGAGATCCCTGGTTTTTCAAACCTTTCGTTGATGGCAATCGCAGAAGAACATTTCAATAAGGAAAAAGAGTTGACCATCAACCCCGATGGATGGGCTTACTGGTTTTACGACCCTGCACTAAACTGGCACAGGTTTAATAAAAAAATGGTTTTCCTCGATACTAACATAGTGATAGGAGCAAAAAGTATAAAGCAGTTTTATTTTACCAACAACAAAAAAGAAGTAAAAACAAAAGATATCAGCCAGCCTCTTTACCTGTTTTTTGTTGCCGCCGCCGAAGTGGATGCTGATAAACGTCCTCTCAAAGAGCTGATGCGACGTAAAGTAAAGATCGAATGGGTGAATGAGTATTGAGTCAGTCCCTGCTCACTATCGTAAACTTACAGTTGTTCTTCGTAGATTTTCCCTCCTGCACAAACACTAAATACCGTTCATTTTCATTATTCACACTCAGCAGCCAACTTTTTTAATAACTACATCATCTGTGATTAAACCCACAAGACCCGCACAGGTCTATGGTCAGACAATTCCATTTTTTATTAAAACCCTTTTATGAAAGCCCGACTCCTCTCTTTTGCAGTTGCTATTTTGTCCGTATGTATCCTGTTTACGGCCTGCCAGAAAGATGCTGGTACGCCAAACGATTAGTCAACCGAGACCACCACTCATTCTGATGACCAGTCCCGGTTTTCCAATGAGATAGATGCAGCCGGCACCGATGTAAATGCTGCACTGGAAGTCACCAGCGGATTTACAGGGAGAATAGAAAATATCCAGGTTATCTGTGATGCTACGGTGGTGATTGATACCGTGAGTAATCCCCGCACCATTACTATTACTTATAATGGATCTAATTGCTTTGGCGGCCGTACCCGTACCGGTGTTATTGTGATTTCAATGGCCCCGGGGGTTCGCTGGAAAAACGCTGCTGCTGTATTGAATGTGAGCTTCCAGAATTTAAAAATCACCCGTGTGGTCGACAATAAAAGCATCACGATCAACGGTACACAAACCTATACCAATGTAAGCGGAGGCCTGTTGGTCAACCTGCCTACGCTCAATACGATCACGCATACCATTACCAGCAGTAATATGTCCGTGACATTTGACAATAATTCCCAGCGTAACTGGCAGGTAGCAAGGCAAAGAGTATTTACCTACAATAACGGTATTGTGGTTACCAGTACCGGAACACGCAGTGACGGTGGAGTTACCGGTATTGCAGAATGGGGTACTAACCGGTTTGGTAATTCCTTTACTACTGTTATCACGCAACCATTGGTGATCCGCCAGGATTGTAATTTTCGGTTGGTTAGCGGGAAAGTAACACATACAACAGCCTTGTTCAATGCGGCTGTAACATTTGGATTGGATGTAAATGGAGCGCCTACTTCCTGTCCTGGTTTAGCCAGCTATTTCCTGAGAATCGAATGGACCGGCCCCAGCGGCATTCCCCGTACATTGATTTTACCTTATTAATGTTCTTTAGCATGAATAATAAAACCGTTTCGTTCAAAGCGAAACGGTTTTTTGTTATGCAGATGTTCCGCATACTGGATTTTTCCCGCTAAATTAGCAGTGTATGCCAGCAACAATTATTAAGAATATTAAACAGCTTGTCAATACCCGTGAACAAAATCAATTGTTACGGGGAAAGGAATTGGCCCTGTTACCAATTATAGAAAATGCTTACCTGGTTATTGAAGATGGCATCATTGCTGATTATGGTGAAATGAACAGCCTGGCCAATCCTGCTATGGCGTACAACAGAATCATTGATGCAACAGATCAGTCGGTACTTCCCTGCTGGTGTGATTCGCATACTCATTTGGTTTTTTCAGCCAGCCGGGAAGAAGAGTTCGTGGACAAAATAAAGGGAATGAGCTATGCTGATATTGCAGCTAAAGGTGGCGGAATAATAAACTCGGCTCAAAAAATAGCGCAAACCAGCGAACAAGAACTGTTCCGAACAGCTGAACTGCGTTTGCAGGAAATAATAGCACTGGGTACCGGTGCAGTTGAAATAAAAAGCGGCTATGGATTGTCGGTAGAAGGAGAGTTGAAAATGTTGCGGGTAATCAAACAATTGAAAGAAAAATCCCCGATACCAGTAAAAGCTACTTTCCTGGGTGCCCATACGTATCCGTTAGCCTTTAAAGAGAACCATCCCGGTTATATTGACCTGATCATTCATGAAATGCTGCCGGTCATTGCCGGGGAAAAACTGGCTGATTATATCGATGTATTTTGCGAAACAGGGTTTTTTTCTCCCGAAGAAACCGAACTGATTTGCCAGGCAGGGATACGTCACGGGTTAAAACCAAAGATCCATGCCAACCAGCTTAATTTGTCGGGCGGCACAGAAATCGGAGTGAAGCTGGGTGCGCTTAGTGTGGATCATTTGGAAACGATGGATGATACCTCGATCCGGGCATTAGCCAATTCCAATACGATTGGTACATTATTACCCACTGCCGCTTTTTTTCTCCGCATGCCCTTTCAACCAGCCCGGCAATTAATTGATGCAGGATGTGCCATTGCACTGGCCTCCGATTATAATCCCGGTTCCTCTCCTTCAGGAAATATGAACCTGGTAGTGGCTATGAGTTGCATCCAAATGAAGATGTTGCCAGAAGAAGCTATTAATGCCGCAACGATCAATGGTGCTTATGCCATGGAATTGCAGGATGAACTGGGCAGTATAACCATTGGCAAAAAGGCTAACCTGATCTTTACAAAACCAATTTCTTCGCTGTATTACCTGCCTTATTCATTCGGTACCAACCTTATTGATAAGGTAATGATCGGAGGGCATTTTATTTAATCATCACTTTACGATTCCCGTATCAGTAAACCGGCTTTTTGGTTGTATTTTCGGAGCAATGGCGATCTTCCGATTACGAAAAAAGAAACCCGGCTTTTTTGAGCAGCTCATTGCCCGCAATAAGGTATTACCTCATCATGGACGTCAAAAAGGATTAACCTTTATTATTTCTCTTTTTTCTGAGATCCGCCCTTCATCTGGTAAAAAGAACAGGAACCCGGAGAAGAATCTACTGCGGGTAACGGAACAATTACGCCAGCATAAGATCGTCCTGGCCAACACGCAGCATGCATTGGTTTCCCAGTTAACCAGCACCGACCTTACCGCTGCTATTACGGAGAGTGGTATTCCGCTGGCAAGAGGTTTCTGGCAGGAATTATCCAACCGTATTAAGCATAAACTACTTCCTCCCTTACAAAATGAGGATGATTTTCTTTACGTCATTAATAATGTATTCTTTCGGAAAAGTGATTATGAATGGGTGGAAGCCATTCCCCGCCAAACCTGGATCGATTTTTTTGAAGCTGTCGGATTCAGTTTTACCCCTCAGCATAATTCCTTAAAAAAGGAATTGCTGCAAGCCATAAAAATACTTTCCTTCCAGGTGGCACAGTTGGGCCTGGAAAAAGTTGTATTGAATTATTTACCAGATGAAAACGGCACAGGCGATACTCCTTTTGTTCTCCAGAATTATAAAGTGCATGAACTGGAAAAATTGCTACTGGGTACGGGATCGGACGACGAAGTAAAAGCTGTCTCTTTTCAACTCAAAACGATCATTGAAGATTGCTATCAGCTTATTGATCATATCCGGGAAAGTCATTCTGAGAAAGGGGCCAGCATACAGCAAACTTATTTATTGCTGATACTAACGAACCGCCTGGAACGGATGTTGCTGGTATTGGATGTACTGGATGCAGATAATAAATTTGATACCGGGCGTTTCGTGGATGTATTCCGGTTATTGGTACGGAATGAAAAAAGAAAAAATAGTATCCGTGAATTTTTGTCGCAGGGAATTGGTTACCTCGCTTACCAAATTGCCGAACACAAAGGTTCCAAGGGGCATAAATATATTACGGATACCCGTAAGGATTATTTTAGAATGATCGGTACCGCCATGTGGGGTGGCCTGATCATTTGTTGTATAGTTATTTTTAAGAACCTGTTAGGTAAATTGAAACTGGCTCCTTTACCGATTGGATTTCTTTACAGCGTGAATTATAGTATTGGGTTTATCCTGATCGAGATTACCGGGTCAACACTGGCCACCAAGCAACCTGCTTTTACTGCCAGTGCGGTGGCGGGTTCATTGGATACAAAAAAGCATAACGAACCGGACCTCAATAACCTGGCAGTAACCGTAGCTAAAGTTTCCCGCAGCCAGATCGCTTCTTTCTTAGGGAACCTGATCATTGTTTTCCCGGTTACTTTTTTACTCGCCTGGGGTTATGATGTGTTATTTCATGAAAAAATCGCGGAAAGTGAAGCCGCAATGAAAATGCTGAAAGACCAGCATCCCTGGCGAAGTCTTTCTTTGTTTTATGCCTGTTTCACCGGTTTTTTTTTATTTGCCAGTGGAATCATTGCCGGTTATTGGCAAAATAAGATCCGTTATGGGCGTATTAAAGAACGGCTAAAAAAACACCCGGCTTTAAAACTATCCATGTCGCCGAAGCGGTTAGACCGTCTTGCCAATTGGGTCGAAAGAAATTTTGGTGCCATGGTCGGTAATATCTCCTTAGGTTTTTTTCTTGGGTTTGCGGGTATCCTTGGCAAAATTTTAGGTATCCCTTTCGATATACGCCACATCACAATTTCGGCTGGTAATACCGCCATCGGTATATATGGTTTGGGATGGGAAAATATACCGCCTTACTTTATGCTGGCGGTGCTGGGTGGTGTACTCTGTATTGGTTTCCTGAATTTCCTGGTAAGTTTTTCACTGGCATTTTTAGTGGCTGTTAAATCCAGGGGGATTCGTTTTGCACAGTATCCTCGTTTCTTCCGGATACTGGGCAAATATTTTTTACGGCATCCGAGAGAATTTATTTTAGCACCCAAGAAAGTAGTGGAGCCGGTTTATAGATCGTTGGGGAAATAGAAACAGCTTTAATATAACGTTTCGGGTAGTCTTAATTTATTGTAAATTTGAACTAACAAACACATCTTATGACAGCAATAGTTATTGATAAGAAGAAATATGTTTTGATTCCGGAAAAAGACTTTTATGCGTTGCAGAAAAAAGCAGCATTAAAATCTAAGGCTGAAAAGACATTTAGTATTGAAGAAGCCCGGGCTTACAGTAAAAAAATGATAAGAAAATGGGCCGGAGAAAAGTAGCCGTAAAGCAAAGTGCTGCCGATAATATTGCAGCAATTGCCTGGTATATTGAATCAAAAGGCCTTTTGGCTACTGCTGATAAATTTGCAGATGACATTTATGACTTTTTCATAAAAATGTCGGACACCCGGAAATCGTACCCTGTATGCAGAGAACCCGGAAGGGCATTACTGGAATATAAATGTATCCCTTACAAAAAGAAATCCACCATTGTATTTATTGAATCTGAAACAGAGATAATTATCTGTGAGTTTATTTCTTCCAAGCTTCTGCACTGGTAACGGTACGGCTTGGCCTTGTGGCGGTATTTGAAAATCGTCAGCCTGTAACCGCAGCTAAATTTATAAATAAAAGTTCATTGTTTATTCTATTGCCCGGTGTTATTCGTCGGTTGAAACTGAAGCCGGATAGTGAATAAAAAGTTGAGCATATATTCGTCGCCCCGCCATATTGCCAAACCGATGTAAGCTGTAGTTTTCATTCTTCCCAAAGTTCCTTTCCCTGTTTGTCGATGTAACCCCACACGCCATTTTCAGATTTAACTTCAGCAAAACCATTTTTAAATCTTTCAGCATGTTTATATTTAAAATCCGTTATGAGATTACCAGTAATATCTATATATCCATACAGTTCATTATTATCTTTCACAAGTGCAAACCCTTCTTGAAAATCCGAACCTTCTTTATAAATATTTGGTATGACCAGTTCGCCTGTAACATCTACAAAACCAACCGTATTGTTGCGTTTTATTAAAGCTCTTCCAAAATGAAATTTTCCGCCATAGTCAAAATCGAAATATTGTGTTTTAAGATTACCAAATTCATCAATCAAGTAATTGTTACTTTCAATTTTTCCATGAAGAATATCTTCACTTACTTTCAAAATTTCACTTTTATAAAACATTTCAAAATCTGAATTGGCCGTTAGAAATTTTACTTCTTCCCAAGAAGGAAATGTATTATACCATTTTATAGTTTGGCTCGGATGATGAATAATGCCCTCGTGAATACAACGGATTAAAAAATCTCCATCTTTATCGATAACGCCCCATTTTAAATTCTTAGAAACAAAGGCGAAATTGTGTTTAAATGGGAATACTCTATCGAATTGTTCAGAGATGATTTCTTTGCCTTGCTCATTAAGAAATCCAAATGAAATCTTTGATTTCCCCCTAAAACTTGCCCTACAACAGGAGAAATCATTAAGTTCATAATATCCCATTGAATTTAGAGGTTCATTGAACTTTGTTAGGAAAGTCCAGTTTTCATTTCTTACGGCCGCAGCTTCTTCTGAAAATGGTTTGACTTTCTCATAATTAAAAGGAATTACCACTTCCAAATTTTCATTAATAAATCCCCATTTATTTTTTTGTCTGTATGGTTTTAAAATTGGTTCCATAAGTATTTCGCAGATTGTAGCTTACGTACCGAATGATGGTGGCTGGGCTTCTGTGTCAAGCGATGCGGTTTGATTTTAATTTTTTAGTGCTTCAGTTAAAAAAGAAATAATTTTTATTGCCTAAAAACTGCTACATAAGGGCTGCCATTAGCATTTGTAAAATCACCAGTAACATAGATATTCCCATTTACACCTACACAAAGTGCTGTAATCAAATTTACGCTGCCTCGCCCAATAGCATTACCTATTTTAAGCCAAGAATTCCCATTCCATTTCGCTACGCCAAGGGAATCACCATTATAAATATTAAATCGTCCACCTGCATATATGTTTCCAATAGGGTCATTACAAAGTTTAATTATTATGTTTGATGCATTTAGTGCATTGGCTCCTGGCCCAATTTCTGTCCAGGTAAGGCCATTCCATTTTGCTACTGAAAAACTTCCATTGCTTGAGCTATAAATACTTGAATTATTATCGGTTGTTATTGATGAAGAAGTGTTGGGATATGTAAATAATCCTCCAATTTGATTCCATGCATTTCCATTCCATCTTAATACTTTGCTGTCTGGATAAATATCATTCGAAACATACAGGATATTATTTTTATCAATTGCAAGAGTCTTTATTCCAGAGAGAATGCCATTAGCCCCTATTTCCAATTTAGTCCAAGCGTTGGAATCCCATTTAAAAATGCAAAATTGTTGTGTAGATGAGAAAAAACTTGTCGCAGCATACAAGTTGCCTAATTTGTCACAAGCAATTTCCTGAAAAAACTTAACTGAGTTAAATATTGGGTTATTAAGGTTTATCGTGGACCAATTTGTTCCATTCCACTTATAAATACCTCTTATTTCTATGTTAGCAGAATATCCGGAAGTGGCTGCATAAATATTTCCATTATTGTCACAACAAATTGATTGAATTGGGACAGATAAATTTAAAGCATTAATTCCTGTCCCTAAAATACTTCATGTTGTTGCGTCCCATTTTGCAACATAGTAACCATCAATTCCATTACGTAAGTTTCCTGCAGCATAAACGTTATTGTTTCTATCAGTACAAATTGAATTAATAAGCCCATTAGCGTTTAAAAAACTGTTCCCAGTGCCTAATTCAACCCATTTGTTTCGGGCACTATCAGTATTATTATTGTTATTTGTTATTGAAGGATCAGTGCTGCAATGTAAGTTAATAAAGGTCGCTAAACAGAAGAGGAAAATAATCGCTTTAGTCATAACAACTCATTTTACAATTTTGAAATTGTTCCAAGTAGCCTTGCCACCAACACATAAATATACGGCACTTCTGGCTCAAAATTCCTATGATAATCAGAACAAAATTGAGCCAGCAATAAACGAACGGGACACTGGTTTTTACTACCCACTCACTACTCACCGCTGCCCACACACCAACTCATTCTTTCTCCAGCCCGTCCATAAACTCCTGTAGTTTTTCAACAAAAACCGTCGTAAACAGGGAAATTAGCACCTCCGCAGCCCGGTTTACTTACCCCGGCCCTTATCACAACTGCTGCAAAAGAAAATTTAATATACGGTGCGACAGCAGCGGCATATTTCTTTATAGCTTTTCAATAATATAAGCACATCAACTGCTTTCAATTCAGCAAAATCCCCGGTCGTATAATTCAATACCAAGCTTTTAATCAGCAAACAATATCTTAGCCTTCAAATTTCTATTGTATGCAACCAATCATTGAATGTGTTCCCAATTTCAGCGAAGGAAATGATCTCAACATCATCAAACAAATAACTGACCAAATCGAAACCGTAAATGGTGTTCGCCTGCTAAATGTTGACCCCGGTAAAGCTACCAACCGTTCTGTAGTAACTTTTGTTGGTAACCCAGAAGCGGTTATTGAAGCAGCATTCCTTGCTATTAAAAAAGCCGGAGAACTTATTGATATGAGCAAACACAAAGGCGAACATCCAAGAATGGGTGCCACGGATGTTTGTCCACTCATACCGATTGCCAATATCAGTATGGAAGAAACGGCAAAGTTTGCACAGCGGTTAGCAGAAAGAGTAGGAAAGGAGTTGCAGATACCAATTTATTTATACGAATCCGCACAGCCGGATAAAAGCCGCAACAACTTGTCAGTGATAAGGGCAGGAGAGTATGAAGGATTTTTCAAGAAAATAAAACAACCGGAATGGAAACCAGATTTTGGCCCCGCCAAATTTGATGCCAAAAGGGGAGGCACAGTTATCGGTGCCAGGGATTTCCTCGTAGCCTATAATATCAATCTCAATACCACTTCCAGCAGGCGGGCAAATGCTATAGCCTTTGATGTACGGGAAGCCGGTAGAAATGTGGTGGACTCTTCGGCAGGCTCAGCAGGCGTGAAAGTCAATAAGCCCGGTACATTGAAAACGGTTAAAGCCATCGGCTGGTTCATTGAAGAATATGGAATAGCGCAAATTTCCATGAACCTTACTAATATCAATACCGTACCCGTCCATATCGCTTTTGATGAAGTATGTAAGAAAGCTGAAGCAAGAGGAATACGTGTTACCGGGAGCGAATTGGTTGGTTTAATACCATTAAAGTCTTTAACGGATGCCGGTAAATATTTTTTACAAAAACAGCAACGGTCTACCGGTGTTTCGGAAAGAGAATTAATAAAAATAGCTGTTAAATCAATGGGGCTCGATGAACTCGGTCCATTCAAACCGAAAGAAAGGGTCATAGAATATTTATTAACGAATAAGGCAGACAGCAAATTGGTACGCATGACACTCACTGATTTTGCCAATGAAACAGCCAGTGAAAGTCCTGCCCCGGGTGGAGGTTCTATTTCCGCCTATGTTGGAGCGTTAGGTGTATCCCTCGCTACTATGGTGGCCAATCTTTCTGCGCATAAAAAGGGCTGGGATGAGCAATGGGAAGAATTCAGCAACTGGGCTGAAAAAGGGGAAGCGTGTAAAAATGAGTTGGTAAAACTGGTGGATGCAGATACCCGGGCCTTTAATCAAATCATGGCGGCTTTCAGCTTGCCTAAGTCAACCGAGCAGGATAAATCAACCCGGACTAACGCCATCCAGGAAGCGACCCGCTATGCGATCGAGATACCCTTTAAAGTGATGGAGCTGTCTTATGCCAGCATGGAAGTCATCAAAGCCATGGCGGAGACCGGGAACCCCAATTCCGTTTCGGACGCCGGGGTAGGGGCACTTTGCGCCAGGACGGCCGTGCTGGGGGCTTTTATGAATGTGCGTATCAATGCAGGCGGCTACGCAGATAAAAATTTTGTGACAGATGTATTGAACAGGGGCCGGGAAATTGAGAACAAAACCATAGCTTTAGAATTAGCAATTTTAAAGGTTGTGAATGAGAAGATAGGGGTATAGATAGAATGAACCCGGAGCATCATAATGGACGCAGACAAATACAATAAATATTATCAAAAATAAAAACGCTGAGTCTCACCGTCACGAAGGTGAAATTGTATTTTAGCATTTAACTTTAAATAACGATTAATGGAAAACATAGAAATGAAGACGCTGCCCGCAGAATCCAAATTGGCTGTGATGCGCCACCTGAAAGTTTATACCAAGAAGGATGTGCTTTCGCTAACCAAACTGCGACGTTTTGAAACCAAAGTGGGTGAGCAGCTAAAAGTAGTTAACGATGCTGGCGATATTGAAAAGAAACTGAAAGAATCTGCTGCGAAATATGTGCTGTTTGGTATTCCCGAAGACCTCGGGGCCAAGGGTAATTATGGTATCGGTGGTGCAGATACTTTGTGGATACCTTTTTTGCAAAACCTGTTGAATGTTCAGAGCAATGATTTTTTTGACGGGGGTGAGATATTACTGATCGGGCATTTTGATTTTGGCGATATGCAATACCTGATCGACACCACCGCCAAAAGCGAAGATGAAAAAGTAGAAGCCTACCGGCATGCGGTGAATACTATTGATGATGAAGTGGAACACCTGGTCAAAATGATCACGGAAGCAAAAAAAATCCCTATAGTTATCGGGGGCGGACACAATAATACGTATCCCTTAATAAAAGGGGCAGCAAAAGGCTGGCATAAGGCCGGTGTAATTGAGCTGGCACAAATTAATTGTATCAACCTCGACGCACATGCTGATTACCGGCCCATGGAAGGACGACACAGCGGGAATGCATTCCGTTATGCAGAAGAGGATGGTTACCTGCAGAAATATTGTGTGGTAGGGCTGCATGAGAATTACCTGCCCCAGAACGTATGGATCGATATGGTCAATAACCCTTTTATCGACTGCATCACTTTTGAAGATATATTCATCCATGAGAAAAGGACCTTTATGCAGGCTGTATCACATGCTACGGGTTTTACAGAAGATACATTAACAGGTATTGATATTGATCTGGATGCTATCCAGAATACCCTCAGCAGTGCCATGACGCCGGTAGGTATTACACCCATACATGCAAGACAGTATATTTCATTTGCCGCTGCCGAT
>JAWXCO010000176.1:0-30808 GCA_034408705.1 Bacteroidota bacterium | reverse complement strand
GACTTTAACCTTAAAGAACTGTGGCATGCATAGCGCACATAAAAAACCGTCCCGCTGATGCGAGACGGCTGTGTCCGGAATCCCCTCGAAAAAATATATTATTGCTTGATAATTTTTTGTTGAGCTGTTTTGCCTTCACAAGTCACTTTTACTATATATAACCCACTATTTAAGTTGCTCACATTCAATGTTTCAGTCTGGCTGCTGCTTCCCGTTTCAACTTTTTTTGATACCTGGCCATTCACATTTACCACTTCGTATGTTGCTTTCTTACCCTGCCAGCTAGCAGGTATGGTAATTTTTAATTCATTAATAGCCGGGTTAGGAAAAGTAGTAATCACGATGTTTTGCAACTCGTTATCCAGGCGAATAATACGTATAGAGGAATAAGATAGTTTGCTATCAATGTCCACCGATTTTAAACGATAGTATATCAGCCCTTTTCTGCCGGTCAAATTCCTATCGATATAGCTATAGTCTTTTTTTGAATCAGACTCACCTGCTCCAAAAATCAGAGCAACCTGGTTAAAATTGCTTCCATCAGTACTTTGTTCAAGAATAAAATGACTAAAATTATTTTCCTGTGCGGTGCTCCAGTTCAATGTTACATTAGGCTTATTATAGCTTGCATCAAAATTGATAAGCTTTACCGGTAATGCAGTTTCGGTAATGGGAACAAGAGTGCAGCCCCCTGAGCCAATATTGGATAAAGTTGCGTTAGTGACTTCAAAATTATCAAGAACAAGGCGTACGTTACCACTTCCCTGAGCACCTGTAATTCTTAGCACAACCCTATATTTTCCTGCTGTAATTGAGTTCAAAGTATGCTCGTATTGTTTTACAGATGTATTTGTACTTGCATCCATTGTAATTGAATTTGATATTACAAGGATTCCAAAAAGATTAACAAGGCCAACCTGGATAGACCTTGTGGCATTGGCATTCAACAACTGGGTAAGCCTGTAATCAAACTTAATTGTAGTGCTGGTTGACGTAATATCCAGAACCGGAGTGTAAAGGTCAATTTTGGTGCCCGGGTTAGTAGGAGGAGCTGTATATATGCTCTTTACATTAATCGCCTCGTTACCTTGCGTTGTAGTTGACACACCATTCAATACCCAGCAATTAGCAGTAAGGCTGTTGATAGTTGCTGCGTCAAAATTTTCTGTGAATTGGGCTTTAGTTGTTACAAGGGTAAAAATTGCAGTAATAGAAAGTACAAGTGTTTTCATCGTTTTCATTTTAAGGTAAAGATTAAAAGTAGGGTTGGGTTCTTTTGAACTTTCCTCAGATTGCAATGAAAACCGATAAGTAAGCGTTGAAACAGACAGGAGCGTATTTCTCCTTTAAGTGAGTAGTTTGTTTCAGGGGTCGGATTTCGTCGTTTTCTAAGGGATTGTTCGATTCTGACACAAACATAATACGCAGTTATTTTACGTGCAAGTTTTTCGCGGACTTTTTCTCAAAAAATACCGTATTTTCTGTAGTATAATTACGATGAGCTATGGCTATCAAGGAGTTAAAAATATTTCTATTTATAAATAATGAGGTTTTTACCTGTCATTTACTGGTAAAATAACATTGAACAGGCAATTACTACGTATAAAATTGTGAATGGCTTTTGCAAAAGATCGCAATGACGCTACTTATTCCCCGAGTCAAAATAGAGTAAACCCTTAGAGATAGGGTTGAGGTTACAGAAGAAAAAAGCCGCCTTGTTGGGGCGGCTTTGAAACAATTTCATTGACTAGTATATTATTGATTAGCCTTTAAGACCTTTTGACGGATTAGTTGCCCCCCTGTTTCAATCTCTACAATATACAAGCTGCCGGATAACGATTGTAATCCTGAAAGACGGACCTGGTTCAAACCGAACTGCCCCTGTTGCCGGATCGTTTTTATGAGACGTCCTGATAGATCTGTTAAGCGGGCATTGATGTCTTGTGCTTTATCCAGTACGATACTTATTACAATTTCTCCGCTGAATGGATTCGGTCGTACTGCATTTATCAAAATACCGGAATTATTCTTTTGCAAAAGCAGTACCTGGCTAAAAGTATACCTGCCGTCGATATCTACCTGTTTCAGCCGGTAAAATCCGGTGGCAGTCAAAGGATTAATATCTGTATAAGTATAGGTCAGTTCACTAAAACTAGTGCCGGCAGCTCCAATGCTTGCAAGCCTGCTAAAGGATATGCCATCCGCACTGCGTTCCAGTTCAAAATGACTACTATTCGTCTCGGTACTGGTTTTCCAGCTTAACAATACTGATTCACCTGTCCATTTTCCATTAAAACTTTGCAGGGTAACGGGTAGCGTTGAACTAACCGTTACAGAGGCAGCTGCAGGCCCTGATGTACAGACTGATACTCCGCTAAGAGAAGTGGCTTTAACGACAATATTAAAATTACCGGCAGAAGTAAAGGTCTTTGTGGTGATATTCAGGTTACCGTTTGCCGTTGCCCAGATACCGGTAGCCAGCGACTCTCCGGTAGTCCCATTCGCAATACCATAGAAGGTTCCTGTAACAGCATTCGAAATCGTGTACGTTATGCTCTGGTTAACTACAACAGTAGATGATGTCGGCGTGATGATGGGTGCTGTGGGTGTGGGTGAACAGCTGATACTGCTCGCTGATCCCGGGCAGCTTACTTCCTGTTTACTGCTCTCTTGTATCCCAATCGTTAGCACTCCATTTGAATACAAAGTATTATTCATAGTTGAATTAACTGTAATTGGTCCCCAATTGGTGGTAGTGGTGTTGGTTGATCCAATCAAGCTTGCATCCAGGTATAAATTAATAGTTGTTGTGGTAAAAGTTCCAGTTACAGTACCTGAAATAGAAGTAGCATTTGCAGCTATCGACCCGGTAATCGTTCCGCATCTGCCAGCAGAAGTAAGACTAGCTGCTGTTAAAGTACCTGAATTCTGACTTACCGAACAGGTTCCATTTTGTGCATTGGCATAATAACTGGTTGCTGCAACTGCATTATATGTTGCAGGTGTAGTACCGGCATTCCCTGTAGACCAGGTACCATTTGCCTGCACAGTTGTTGTTGCAATCAACGTTGGCGTTGCAGTATATACCCGGATAACAGTTCCAGCCGGTTCGGAAGAAGTTCCGGTTATTGGTGCTCCTGCTGTAATTTGATTATTATTATCAGCATTGATCAATGGTGGTTTTGTATAACATGAAACTGTGTAAATGATAGATTGAGCAGCACATTTACTGGTACCTACTATTCCCGTATTTAACTCAACAGTAATAAATAACTGTTGACCTACACTTAAAGCCAGATTTGAAAATGAAAAAACTCCGCTGCCGTTTGCTGTTGTTGTACCTCTAACGGCACCATTAATATATAGCGTAACAGAAGCATTCACATCTGTTGTACCAGTTATAATTGTAGTTCCGGTTGTAAATATTGCATTTGCCGGAGAAGTAATAACAGGGGCTACTAAAGATCCTGCTAATGCATTACCACCATTACCCGCAGCACAAAAATATTCTGGTTCAGAAACACATCCTGAAACATTATCTACATAATAAATTTTGTAAGACCCGGATGTTAAAGGCGCACCAGATGAACAGCCCCCTGAATAATCCCAGGTAATGTTCGGACTTGCTCCAACATAGTTGGAGAATAATGAACCGGAATTCAAAACACTATTATTGTTTACTCCCCTTGTAATATTATCTACATTAATAGTCCAGCCTGAAGAAAGATTTGTACCGCTAAATCCTTTTGTTCCACTCGGACAAGTAAGAATAGGTCTTGCAGGTCTGTTAGAACTATTACAGTTATTAGCGATAACAGCATTACTAACCAAACACATGGATTCTCCGGTAGCCTGTGCTTTGGCTGTAATTATATCCGTGTTGGCAAGTGCGATACTATTTAATGTCCATGCAGCCCCGGATAGAACTCCGCTTACCGTGCCAATAGATACTCCATTCTTATATACAGTAATAGTGGCGGTGCCCGCCGCGCCAGTTAAAGATGATTTTGTCCAGGTACCACCAATGTTTACTGTGCCTGCAGTAACAGGACTATTGACCGTAGGTGCTGCGGTACAAATGCTACCGATCCCACTGCCACCTGAAGTAAGGTTTGTAAAAGTAAAAGTTGGTTGAGCATTGATAAATGCTTCGTATTGGTCGTTGCTATTGGGATAGCTATCATCATTTAAACCATAGATATCAGATTTAGGTCCGCCTATTGCCCCTTGCGGAGACATTACTGTTGTTGGCACCATCCGTATGGGAGATGATGTTGTAAGATTAAATGGAGCAGCTTGTAAATCCGAAAAGGGAATAAAAAAATCTCTGAAAAAATCCGGATCACCATTATCGAAACTTGCCGCTATGGATACTTGTGAATAATCCTGCCAGAGTGTATATGCTTTTACCAATGTAGGAGAACTGGTACCATCTACATTATATATTGCTAAACGAAAATTTGTTTCCAAAACAATTTCTATTTCGAATCCGGGGTTTCCATTGGTTCCGGTAGTGGCAGCCTGGTAATTCGGATCTGCATTCGGACCGGTGGCTCCAAATTTTCCATCAGTATCCAATAATATACTATATCCTTTTGATCCAGACATGACTGA
Organism: Bacteroidota bacterium; assembly: GCA_034408705.1. Classification (GTDB taxonomy): domain Bacteria; phylum Bacteroidota; class Bacteroidia; order Chitinophagales; family Chitinophagaceae; genus JJ008. The sequence goes on along the minus strand of JAWXCO010000176.1, from coordinate 26,194 downwards.
TCCCATTCTTAAACGAAACAACAAATTGGTGCCAGTAAAAAAAGTATAAAACCCAACATAATTGCCATCAGGTACAAAGTCAGAAAACATATGGCTGGGGCCTCTTCTTAAATCACCAAAAGGCTCTATAGAATATGATTTCACTAATTTATAGGGAATCTCCGAATTAGCTACATCATCCAGGCCAAATCCTGCATTTGTAGAAGAAGTATATCCATCACTGTTGGGATCCAAAATTAATCGGCCCCCAACTGATGTTGCCTGCTGATTTATAAAACCTGTAGATTGTGAAAAAGATTGTGCTGTGTTTAATAGCAAAAAAAATGCAAGGATAGCCTTTACATTTAAACGTAAAGTTGGATTCATTTGAATTGGATTTAGCGTAAATGCCTACACAACGGGCTATAAGCTAGGTAATAACGATTAGACAGTAAAAATAGTATCCTTTTATTTATTTTTCGATAAAATTAAAAAATAGCTACATATTCTTTCTACAAATAAGTAGAAACCTTTATTAAAAAAATTAGCTATAACATAAAAAAGATCTAAACTTAAAGGCAACCAATTGGTCGCCTTTAACTAAATAAAATTAATACGTTACGCTTTATACTGCGGAATCAGGCCCTGGGCCAACTCCACCATCTTCTTAATGCCATCTTCCGGCAGATTACCTTTCTTAAACTCCGCCATTACATCGGGTAATTTATTATCCATCTCCATTAAGAAATGTTCTTCAAATTCCTTTACTCTTTTTACGGCCACCGCTTTCAACAAACCGTTGGTACCAAGATAGATAATTGCTACCTGCTTCTCTACGGCCATTGGTGAGTACTGTGGTTGTTTCAACACTTCCACGTTTCGGGCGCCTTTGTCAATTACATTCTTGGTAGCAGCATCCAGGTCACCACCAAATTTGGAGAAGGCTTCCAATTCCCGGTAAAGGGCCTGGTCCAGTTTGAGTGTACCTGCCACTTTCTTCATGGATTTGATCTGTGCATTACCACCCACACGGCTTACAGAGATACCTACGTTAATCGCAGGACGAATACCTGATAAGAACAGGTTGGTCTCCAAAAATATCTGTCCGTCTGTAATAGAGATTACGTTAGTTGGGATATAAGCTGATACATCCCCAGCTTGTGTTTCAATAATTGGTAACGCTGTTAATGAACCACCACCTTTTATTAAATGCCTGATGCTATCGGGTATATCGTTCATATTCTTAGCTACCGTATCATCATTGATAACCTTTGCAGCTCTTTCTAATAAACGGCTGTGGAGATAGAATACGTCACCAGGATATGCTTCACGACCCGGGGGACGGCGCAGCAACAAAGACACTTCACGATAAGCCACTGCTTGTTTGGAAAGATCATCATAGATGATCAAAGCAGGGCGACCGGTGTCCCGGAAAAATTCCCCGATAGCAGCTCCGGCAAATGGTGCGTAGAACTGTAACGGTGCAGGATCTGAAGCAGAGGCTGCAACGATGATCGTGTATTGCATCGCACCTGCATCAGACAGGGTTTGCATCACACCGGCAATAGTAGAAGCTTTCTGACCAATTGCTACATATATACAATAAACAGGCTTACCTGCTGCGAAAAATTCTCTTTGATTAATGATCGTATCAATACAGATAGCGGTCTTACCTGTCTGGCGGTCACCGATAACCAATTCCCGCTGTCCGCGACCGATCGGTATCATGGCATCAATAGCTTTGATCCCTGTTTGCAAAGGTTCTTTTACGGGCTCCCGGAAAATGACACCCGGTGCTTTTCTTTCCAGCGGCATTTCATACAATTCGCCGGAAATAGGTCCTTTACCGTCAATGGGAAGACCCAATGTATTAACAACACGGCCGACCATTCCTTCACCTACATTAATGGAGGCGATCTTACCGGTGCGTTTCACTTTTGACCCTTCTTTGATACCATGGCTATCACCCATCAATACCACACCCACATTATCTTCTTCCAGGTTAAGGGCAATCGCTCTTACACCGCTTTCAAATTCTACCAGTTCACCATAGCGAACATTACCCAATCCATATACACGGGCAATGCCATCACCCACCTGTAATACAGAACCTACTTCTTCCAGGTCTGCGGATGCGTTGAAGTTGCTCAACTGCTGGCGCAGAATTGCTGATATTTCATCTGGTTTAATCTCTGCCATATTCTTTTTTTTATCTTGTTTGTTTATTTGCGGGCTATTACCGCTTAGCGGGCTAAAAGCTCATTCCTAAGGACTACTTTATCTTATAAATAAAGTCATTGTTCTCAAACTGCTTGGCAATAGCTTTCAGGTCATAGGCCACACTGGCATCTACCAACTGATCTCCTACCTGTAAAACAAAACCACCGATCAGGTCTGTATCCACTTTTTCTTCCAGCTCAACATGCTCAAAACCGGCTGATTTTTTAACCTGTTCGATGATAGCATTTTTAACGCTATCGGTAACTGCTGTTGCGGTTGTCAGTTTGATCGTCTGTATATTTTTCTTCTCTTTATAGGCACTGATAAAAGCCTGGCTAATCTCCGGCAAATTACTTTCCCGGCCTTTGGTGATCAACAGCCGGTTGAAAGCAGCTGTCATTTCGCTGATAGTACCCGTAGTAACGGCTTCGAGTATTTTCTTTTTTGTATCGCCTTTTATGATCGGGCTGCGCAACAGGTTGACAAAATCCGGGTTACTTTTACAAACGGTATTAAGCCATTGCATATCCGCATATACTTTTTCCAGCTCGCCTCTTTCAATGGCAAGATCGATCAGTGATTTGGCGTATCTCGTTGCTAAACGTGGATTGGGCATAATTTATAGTTCGAGCTTTGAGCTGCGAGTTTTGAGCCGTAGCGACTAAAATCGCAGCTCATTACTCACAGCTTGCAGCTGTTCTTAATTCATTTTAACTTCGCTGACCAGGCCTTTTATATGTGCTTCCTGGGCTTCTTTATTGGCCAATTCCTTTCTCAAAACTTTCTCACTTACTTCGATCACCAGTTTGCCTACCTGGTTTTTTACTTCGGTCAGGGCTGCCATCTTTTGTGCGGTGATCGCTGCCTGGGTTTCGGTCAATATTTTATTAGCTTCCGTCTTTGCCTGCTCTTTGGCTTCGTTGATGATCTTGTCTTTTGTTTCCCTGGCTTCTTTCAGCAACTTGCCCCGCTCTTCACGGGCAGAAGCGAGTAAGGCTTCGTTCTCATTTTTCATCTGTGCCATTTCTGCTTTTACTTTTTCAGCAGTTGCCAATGACTCAGCGATGGTTTCTTCCCTTTTTTTCAATCCCCCGACAATAGACGGCCATGCGTATTTTTTAAGGATAAAAAATACGATCAGAAATGCCAGCATTGTCCAGATCAGCAAACCAAACGAAGGAGTAAGTAATTGCATAAAACGAATTTGATATTTTCTTTATTTGAGTATTGATTTACTGAAAGTTTAGCATTAGTTTTCTAAAAATTCACAACAATACTCCAAATCAATTTTCAATAAAAGCCCTTCACCAGGCTCAGGTTTAAAAAACTGCATCCTCCGCCCTGTACATTGGATGCAGTAGTTTTTTTTAGAGCACCATCGCTAGGAAACCAATGATAATAGAGAACAACGCAGCACCTTCTACCAGGGCGGCAGTCAGGATCATGTTGCTTCTGATGTCATTAATAGCTTCCGGCTGACGGGCAATAGCTTCCAGGGCACCTTTACCGATCTGGCCAATACCAACACCGGCTCCGATTGCTCCCAGACCAGCGCCAATTGCACCACCTGCATTTGCCAGGTCTGCTAAAAGAAATAAATCCATAATTGTGATTTTATATTGATTAAAAAAAGACGTTATTAATGATGTGCTTCTTCTGCATGATGCTCACCCTCAAAAGCCTGGCCGATGAATACCGCCGTCAGGTTGGTGAAGATGAATGCCTGTAAGAACGCTACCAATATTTCGATAAAATAAATAAATACGGTAAATGCAATGGACAGAGGCGCAAAGCCAAGGCCCACATACTGGTTCAATGCTCCCAGGATAAAGATCAGGGAGATCAAACAGATAATAAGAATGTGACCCGCAACCATGTTGGCAAACAACCTGATCATCAACGCAAATGGTTTTGTGAATACACCCAGGATCTCTACCGGAACCAGGATGGGCTTAACACCCATTGGTACTGGAGGATTGAAAATATGTGCCCAGTAATGCTTGTTGGTGCTGAACATGATTACCACAAAGGAAACCAGCGAGAGTACAAGTGTGAAAGCAATATTACCCGTCACATTCGCTGATCCTGGTATTAAACCAAAAATGTTATTAATAAGAATAAAGAAAAACATCGTTAGTAAAAGAGGGAGGTACCTGGCATATTTATGTCCCAGGTTGGGCTTAGCTACTTCATCTTTTACAAAGTTGACCACGGTTTCAATGGTATTCTGCATGCCTTTCGGCGCAGAAGTAACACCCTCCCCTTTTTTATATCTTTTGGCAACGGCCAGCATGATCCAGACCAACACCACCAGGGCTAGTATCATTTGCACCACGTTACGGGTCAGGGAGATATCATACACTTTTACAGTGGGGTCAAACTCGCCGGCTGCTGTAACCGGTACGATCGATCCGATAAAATATTTCTTCGGATCCAGCTTCAGCTCGGCCCGGTTGTGTTCAGTAAGCACCACGTAGTCTTTATAACTTTCATGACCATGGTGAAATTTCGACGACATAAAAGTAGTAAGTCCCCGCTGTGGAGAATAGAGAATTACCGGAAGCGGGATGGTAACATGTTTTTGATGGTCTTTAGGGCCATAAGACATAAAATGGAACTCATGACCATCCATAATATGGCCGAAAATGACCTCGTTGGCATCAAATAATTTGGGCTTTTTTACTTCCCCGTGCTGGTCAGCTGGCTGCACCTGCTTATCCTGCTCGCCCTGTGCCAAAACAGGCAAAGAACTAACTACAAAAAAAACGCTGAAAGTGGCTACCAATAAGGATTTTAAACGTCCGGCAATCATACCCATCCTGAAATTTGCGGCAAAGATAAGGGGGCAACAGTTAAAAAAGGAATTGGTGATTGGGAATTTGGCAGAAACCCTGTCTTTTTTTCCAACAGTCATTTTGTCCAGGAATTTCTTAGATTTTCCAGCCCTGGCATCCCTGAAAGCTTTTTGGGTCGGACAATCGCTTTTTATTGGATTACAAGTCATTATTATGAATAAATAAGGAGTTTCCCCAGCTCAGATACTCTCAGAAGCTGATTTTTCAAACTGCAGTTCATGCAATTTGCTGTAAAAACCACCCTGTTTGATCAGTTCTTCATGGGTTCCCATTTCCTTCACCTCACCCTTGTCCAGCACAATGATCTTACTGGCTTTACGGATAGTGGAAAGGCGATGTGCAATAACGATCGAGGTTCTGCCCTGGATAAGAGTGTCAATCGCATGCTGGATCAGCATTTCGCTTTCGGTATCCACAGAAGAAGTGGCTTCATCCAATATTAAAATAGAAGGATTGTACAATAAGGCCCGTATAAAAGAGAGCAGTTGCCGCTGTCCGAGGGAAAGGGTAGCTCCTCTTTCCATCACGTTGTAATCATAACCGCCCGGCAACCGGAGGATGAAATCGTGCATATCGATCATTTTGGCAGCTTCAATTACCTTTTCGCGGGAGATATCAGGGTTTCTCAGGGTGATATTATCCATCACCGACCCGGAAAATAAAAATACATCCTGTAGTACCACTCCGACATTCTTTCGCAACACATCCAGCTTATATTTTTCAATATTTACATCGTCAATTTTAATTTGCCCTTTCTGAATATGGTAGAGCCGATTCAATAAACTGATGATCGTTGTTTTTCCGCTTCCGGTATGGCCAACAATAGCAATCGTTTCACCGGGTTGGGCTTCAAAACTAACGTCCTTCAATACGTGATTTTCATCGGTATAAGCAAACCAGACTTTTTCAAATTCAATTTTCCCTTTTACAACAACAGGAGAATGATCTCCCTGTTCATCTGCATAATCTTTATTATCCAGCACTTTAAATACTCTTTCGCTTGCAATAATTCCCATCTGCAAAACATTGAATTTATCGGCCAGCACCCGCAAGGGACGAAACAAAAGATTTAAACAAAGAATAAAAGCAACCAGGGTGCCCTGCTGGCTTTGCTGCAGGAGAAAGGCTTCTTTCGATGTCCACCAAACGGCCAGGCCAACGGACAGGGCCAGTACAATTTCCACAATGGGGAAGAAAACAGAATACGCAAAGATGGCTTTGATATTGGCATTACGATGTTCCTTATTTATTTTTTTGAATTTTTTCCCTTCCCTGTCTTCCGAAGCAAATGCCTGTACGATCGCCATACCCGTCAAATGCTCCTGTACAAAAGCATTGAGACTGGCCACCGCATTCCGAACCTTGAAAAAAGAACGGTTGATACTGTTTTTGAAATAATAAGTAGCGATAATAATAATAGGGAAAGGTATTAAGGCGATCAGTGTAAGTGTCCAGTCGGTCCAGAACATGTAGCCAAGAACACAGAATATAGAAAGCAGGTCAGCAATAATGGGTACCAGTCCGTCGGAGAAAATATCATTGATGGATTCAATATCGTTGATGGTCCGGGTGGTGAGTGTGCCAATTGGTGTTTTATCAAACTGGGAAAGATTTAATCCCATTATTTTATTGTAGGTAGCGACCCGCAGGTCTTTTACTACAGATTGACCCAGCAAAGCGGTCGTAAAAGAGAATAGGAACCGCATAGCTGTTTCCACCAGTAGCAATCCTACCTGTATAAGTGTAATTGTAATCAGCATGCGGGTAGCAGAACCGGCAATGTAGTCGTTCACCGTTACCTGTATAAGCATCGGTCTTACAGGTGTGATAACAGCCAGCAAAACGGCCAATACCACTGACAAATAAAATTTCTTCTTATAGGGGGCTGCATACTCAAATACCCTCCGGAGAAGGGTCACATCAAAAAAACTCTTTTTCGTTGCTGGCAAAAATGAAAATTTGAAAGGCAAAGCTAAGAGATACTTCGGCAAACCTGGTAGAGAAAAGGAAAAACGGAAAAAGCAAGAGTAAAAACCTATAAAAACATTGTTTAAAAACGGAGTGGTAGTGTATTAACTATTTCGTCTTTTCTTTTTTTTAATCGCTTAGCTTATTCCCCCATAGCGATCTTGTACGCTTTGATAAAGAGAGCCCCAAGATTTTTGTACGGTGGTACATAATCTTCAAATATTTTATCAGTGGCCATCTTACCCAGTTCTTTCCAGAAAGGTATCCACTCAATGCTACTACCTTCCCTTAGTTTTTCTCCCAATAGTTTTAAGAAGGGGTTATTCACCGGTGCATCAGCTATCTGTTTGGTGCCTACAATATGGGCATCCGGTGCTTTTTCCAAAATATCATGTATCATCCGGTAGCCACCGCAGGAGCCCATGAATACGATCTTGGAGGTTGAGAACATTTGCTCAATGGTATACGGAGCATTGTAACTATGCCCCCGGTTCACGGTAACGGTCGGGTATAGTTTATTTGTTTCTAGGTATTTGCACAAAGCTTCCTGTGCTTTAGCATCTTCATTTTTTTCTTCCGGTAACGGCCTGTTCAGGTAAATAGAAACCGGTTTACCTTTCACAGAACTGATCGTAACCCATTGCGGGTTGCTCCGGTCCGTTTTCCAGTTGGCATTACCAAACAAATTCAGGATACCAGGAAAAACACCGATACCATCCTTATCACCATAAATAAATACCTGAACGATAACCCTGCCACTATCATTGGCCAAAGACTTGAATGGCACTTCATATACCGGGGGAACACCGAGTTCTTTGGTCAGGTCAATATGATTAGAAGAGTCGGCAGAAAGAAAAAGATTATTCAGTATCTTATAAATTGCGATCCCCCTTTTATTCCCCGCTTTTTCATTTTGCTGGTAATTGAGCTGGATATTCTTCAGCATTTCATTAGATAATGGCTTGATGGTTTCTACAATACTGGCATAGGAATCAGCCACATCTACCCCATCTTCCAACCCGTTACCATACTCCAGTCTACCCACAAACGCTTTCATTAGTTTTTCTGCATCACTTTCATCTGCTGGTGATTTTTTGGGAGGGAACGTACTTAAAAAATTACTGAGCATATTAAAGCCGGCCGCCATTTTGATAAACCGCCTGTATTTATCAAAATGCAAGGACATCAATAAGGAATCACCCCGGTTATTGATTTTTTTCATCATCAGCGGGTACACTCCTTTTACAAAACTGGAGGTATAAATTGATCCATCGGCAGCCACAGCGAGGTAATACAGTTCTTCAGCACTCAGGGGCTGAATTGAGCGGAACCTGAATTCGGCATTTTCATTGTGAAGGCCATTAATGATATTGACAAAATTCTCTGTTGCCTTTTTCTCCAGCCTTTCCCGTAATCCTTTAAACTCAAAAGCCGTATCCTTATTGATCGCCCTGCCCGTATATTCCAGCATGGTTCTCACCATCAGTTTATAATATCGTACCGAATCATCTTTGGCCGCATCGATCTCTTCCATTGTCATTTTCCCTTTCAGAATATTATCCAGGAAAACAAAGTATTGCTGACCACTCTTACTCTTCGACATTTTCACGATCGTACTGATAAAGTTGTCATCCGTAATATTCCTGATGACAGCACCGAGTTTATTATTCGCCTGCGCATAATCATAGAGTTGCTTTGGATATCGCTGCGCTACGGCCCTTACCAGGCTGTCTGCAAAAGGCATGTCGGGATTATCCCTTAGGGTAGACAAAGTTCTTTCGGGGTACAGAATGCAATACTTTAGCACGACAGTCTGCAGGGCTGCTTTATATCCGCTGTTCTTTTCAAAGGTGCTGTTATCTGCCCATATAACCGAATAAGCCGTCTCATACTGTAGGTAAATGATGGCAGTTTCAACCGACTTCCCTTCCTTGTCCAGTTGTACACATTTTTCATACGCCGCGAGGATATCAGGAAGAAGGGTGGGTTTTACCTTTTTAGCAGTCACGTTGATCTTAAAGAACTTCAGCAGGTATTCAATTCCCCGGAGGTATCTTACCCGGCTCTGGTCTTTCAATAAAGAATCCGCTTCAATCTTACATTGTAAAAGGTCGACCCGGTTGATCAGTGTTTGAGTCAACATAAAATTAATTTCCTCATCTGCCGATGGGGTATACTTATTATCCGATTTCCCATCCGATTTCAGGATCAGCTTTTGTTGGGCATCGATATAATCGTGGAATAGTTCCCTGTTTTTGGGAGGCTTGCAGTTTTGACTATTGCTGATACCAGCTGCAAAGGAAAGTTGCGCTGAGACCAACTGGCTCTGACCAAGAAAAAAAGCTGCTAGAATAAGGTATTTATACAATGCTGTCATAAGAATCGAAACGCAAAGTTACTAAGCCCGGGTGAAATAGAGGCCTTCCGGTGTTTTATATTGATATAGACGCATTTATGGACAATAAAGCTGTCTGGGCCCTGATAATATTAGTTGGGACTGGGCAGGGCAGGTTAATTTATCATTAAGTCTAAGTAAACTACGGCCTGCAAATTTCCCCGCCCAACATTTTCCCGTTAGGTTTGCGCAAACTTTTTCCTTTATGGAAACAAAAGCCCGAAAGGTGCTGATCGCAGACGACGAACCGGATATTTTAGAAATACTAAAATATAACCTCTCCAATGAAGGATATGAGGTCATTACTGCCAAAGATGGAGACGAGGCGCTGGAAAAAGCACGGCGTACCCAGCCAGACCTGGTGATATTGGACGTAATGATGCCTAAAAAGACAGGGGTTGAAGTGTGTCAGTTACTCCGGGCGCAAGCAGCTTTTAAAGAGACTCTTATCATTTTCCTGACCGCAGTTAACGACGAAGGAACCCAGATCAAGGGCCTCGAAACAGGTGCCGATGATTACGTCAGCAAACCCATCAGCCCAAAAGTTTTTCTAAGCAGGGTCAATGCCTTATTCCGCCGCCTGAATAAAACCGATGCCAGGGTATTGATTATCGATCATGTTACCATCGATCCTGAACGTTATATCATTAAAGTAAGGGATACAGAAGTAGTACTCGCCAAAAAAGAGTTTGAGTTACTCTATTTACTGGCCCTTAAACCAGGCCGGGTTTTTCTCCGCAACGAGATCCTAAACCAGGTATGGGGTAATGATGTTATTGTAGGCGATCGCACTATTGATGTACATATCCGCAAGATCCGTCAGAAGCTGGGAGTGGATTGTATTACTACCGTAAAGGGTGTTGGATATAAATTCGAACTTTAATAGAAAGCGGCAGGCTTTGAACTACCCGTTTCGGGTAAGCTACTTAAATGGTTGACCTACTTTCGTAGCCCGAAACGCACAACCCGTAACTTGCAGGTATGTTCTCGACGAAAAGCATTTCTCCCCGGCAGCTGTCAGCATTTACGGCATTAGTCTTGTCCTTACCTATCAGTGTGCTGATTTATTTTATTGAAAACAGCTGGTTATGGGCGGTATGTTCATTTGTCATTATTGTTGGTGGCTCCTACCTGCTTATTTCATTTATGCTGGAGCGGTTTATCTACCGCAAGATTAAACTCATTTATAAATTCATTTACCAGACCAAAGCCACTAAAAAGGAAGAGACCTATTATAAATATGTCTTGCCACAAAAAAGTATTGATGAAGTAAGGGAGGATGTGGAAGCCTGGGCCGTCAGGAATGAAGAAGAACTGGAACTGCTGCGGCGCAATGAACAGTTTCGTAAAGAATTTTTGCAAAATCTTTCGCATGAATTCAAAACACCGGTATTTGCAATACAGGGTTATGTAGATACGCTCCTTTCCGGTGCATTGGCCAATACGGAAGTGAATAAAAGGTTTTTAGAAAAAACTTCAAAAAATGTGGACAGGCTGACAAACCTGCTCAATGACCTGGACGAAATATCCAGTTTGGAAAGAGGTGAGCTGGTTTTATATAAACAAAATTTTGTTATACAGGAATTGGTGAAAGAAACATTTGAAAGCCTTTCGATAAAATCGGAGGTTATAAACATCCATTGTACAATCAAGAAGGGTTGTGAATTCCCGCTTACCGTTTTTGCAGATAAAGAAAAGGTAAGGCAGGTGCTAACCAATCTTTTTGAAAACTCGATTAAGTATGGAAAACAAGATGGCAGTATTGTAGCCAGTATGTATAATACCGATGGCAAGCACATACTGATTGAAATAAGTGATGATGGAATTGGCATACCGGAGAAAAACCTCCCCCGCATCTTTGAGAGGTTCTATCGTACTGATGAAGGTCGTAGTATAGATGTAACAGGCAGTGGTCTTGGCCTTGCTATCTGCAAGCATATTATAGAAGCGCACGGGCAAACGATACATGTTCGCAGCCGGGAAGCCATTGGCACTACAATTGGATTTACATTGGATAGTAAAAGAGATTAAATTTCGTTACTTTATCACCCACTCTCCACTCACTCCTTTTTATCATTCCGCCTGTTGGATCATTGTTTGTTAACTCTTTTTCTCCATTTAATTAACTCATACCATATAACTGATACTAAACCTATGACAATACAAATAAATAATTGAGCTGCGTTTAATGATTCAAATCCAAAGAATTTTGTGAGTGGCGATACAAAAAGCTGTAAGCCTAAAATAGTAACAGTGATAAGAATAATAAGTAATACCATCCTATTCTTATATTTCAATGTCGTAATAATTGAATAATAAAAAGACCGGTTAATGAGTGTTAGAAATATATTAGCAGCCACCAGCATAGTAAAAACCATCGTTCGGGTAAGTGCCTCATCGCTTCCAGTACGTACTGCATACTGGTAAGTAAATAAAGTACCCGCTGTGATGACTAAACCCTGTATTATACTTGTAGTCAGTTCCTTCCAGTTGAAAAATGTAGTAGTAAATGGACGTGGCTTTTGAGTCATCGTGTTAGCTTCCATCGGTTCGTTTTCATACACAATGGAACAGGTGGGCCCCATGATCAATTCTAAAAAAATAATATGAATAGGCGAAAAAATTGTTGGATAAAGCCATCCAAGTGTCAGGGGAATAAAAACAGTGAGAATTATTGGTATATGAATTGATATAATGTATTGAATACCTTTTTTAAGATTGGTATAAATTTTTCTTCCGATAGCAACAGCCTCCACCATTTTAGACAGATCATCTTCTAATAAAATTAATGACGCGGCTTCCTTCGCTATTTCTGTTCCTTTTTTCCCCATAGCAATACCAATATGTGCTGCTTTCAATGCCGGTCCATCATTTACACCATCGCCTGTCATTGCCACTATTTCATTATTAGCTTTTAATGCATTAATAATTTTCAATTTTGCATCCGGAAACATTCTTGTAAACAACTGGATTTCTGAAACCATTTTTTGCAAATCAGTGTCTGATAATTGCATCAGCTCATTACCGGTAATGCTTTTTTCGTAACCTCTAAAACCTACCTGTTTGGCAATAGCAGAAGTAGTAGCAGCATTATCACCCGTAACAATCTTTACTGAAATACCGGCTGTATAGAAACTTTCCAATACGGAATGTATATTTTTCTTTGGTGGGTCATAAAAAGCAACAATGCCTATAAAATGAAATTTAAATTCCTGTTGGGTGGCAGGAAAGTCATTTCCCTCAAAATGTGTTTCCCCAACAGCTAATACTCTATAGCCATCAGTTGCCAGCGTTTTTATGGCTTCTTCAACTTGTTGCTTTTCTTTTGAAGATAAATCAGAAACAGTGACCAATGCTTCAGGGGCTCCTTTAGCAGCAATGATGCGCTGACCTGAACTATTTTCAAACAAATGGGTCATCATCGGTGGTGTTCCGTCTAATGGATACTCATGCACCATTTTATAGTGAGATCGCTCATCGTCCGGGATTACCTTTCTGTAAGCATTGTGCAATGCTACTTCCATTGGGTCAAATGGAATTGGCTCACTGGCCCACATAGACAACCTGATAAGAGCTTTTTCTTCATCATTTAATTCATCTCCTGCATTACTTATTTTTTGTGATGAAAGTAAAAACAGTTTCGCCAAACTCATACTGTTCTCCGTAAGCGTCCCCGTTTTATCTGTACATATTACCGTAGCGCTGCCCAACGTTTCAACCGTTTTCATTTGTTTGACCACAATACCCAATTTCATCAACCGCCATGCACCCAACGCCATGAAAGTGGTAAAAGCAACAGGAATCTCTTCAGGCAAAATACTCATAGCCAGCGTCAGTGCTTTTAACAGGCTATCGAGCAAATCATAAGAATGAAAAAAGTTAATAGCCCAAAAAACTAAAAAAACAATAGCCCCGGCTATCGCCATTTTCTTAACAAAGTTTCCAATTTGTCTTTCCAGTGGGGTTTTTTCTTCCTTGATGCGTTCAAGACTTTTCCCGATTTTCCCAAACCTTGTTTCGTTCCCAATAGCACTGATAGTAGCAATCGCTAATCCACTGGCTACTGTTGTGCCCTTATAAACAAAATTATCTTCCTTCGAGTGATCCTTGAAAACGGCGAAAGATTCCCCGGTAAGAATTGATTCGTTCACTGAAAAATCATTTGATTGACTGATGATACCATCAGCAGAAATGGAAGTACCTTCCTCCACCATCAGGCTGTCGCCGATTACAAGGTCTTCAGTTATAATTTCTTCCACCTGACCGTCCCGGATTACTTTACACCGGGGCGATGAATTTTTTTTTAATTTCTCCAACGCAGTATGACTTCGTGAATCCTGGTATAAAGAAATTACAACGACCAATACAATAGCTGAAGCAAGAAAAATACCATTCGCTATATCTCCGCTAATAAAATAAATGGAAGCAGCCACAAGCAACAAAATAACCATCGGATCTTTTGCCAGTTGTTTAATAGCATTAATAAAACCATTCTCTGTTTTAAACGCTAAACTGTTCTCCCCGTATTTTTCTCTTGAAATAATAACCTCATCTTTCGTTAAGCCTTTAATATTAAATCGATTTGCAGGCATTATTGAGGTTATGAAATTGGGACCGCAAAATTTCTACTGCCCCCTTGTACTATTTATTTAGCACATTGTTTTGAAAGATAAATAATCCGTTCCTTCAAAAGTATCCTTTTTATTGTTCCTAATGAGCTACCTTATTCATAGCAAAATACAATTGAGCTTTTGCCACATTTTCATTCCCGGGGTTACAATTAATAATAACAAGGTAACAGGCGAGAGCTGAAATTTTCCAATCGGCAATCATATTTTCACCATCAAAACGGTATACCCGTTTAAAATTGCGATAGATGGGTAATTGCAATATTTCACAAGCCTGAAAAGCCCTGTTTAAGGCTATGGCTATTTCATCCAGGCTATCAATATTCAACCCGTCCATTATTTCACTAACAAAATAGGTAAGCCGGCCATCAAAAAACCAGTGCTGTTTTTTTTTCTCCTCTACCCAGTTTTTATTTTGGTAATTCTGCTTCGGCATAGGACGTATTTTTTAAGCTTGATAATTCATTGAACAAGGCTATTTCTTTTGGTGATAGATTTTTAGGCAACACAATATTTACTGCTGCATATAAGTCACCAAACTCATTTACTTTGTCATAGCGGGGCATTCCCATTCCTTTTAACCGAAGCAGTTTCCCGTTATCTGTTTCCTTGCTGATATCTATTTTAATTTTTTTGTGAACAGCGTTAATAATGGCTTGTCCGCCAAGTATCGCTGTATATAAGTCAATATCAATCATACAATACAAATCGTCATCTTTTCTTTTATAGAGCGGATGTTCAGCTACCTGAATAGTAATGTATAAATCTCCATCTTGGCCGCCGTTTACCCCTTTACTGCCTTTGCCTTTCAAACGTAACACCTGGCCGTTTTTAACTCCTGGCTTTAATTTTAATTGTAATTTTTGCTGGTTCAACTCCAGTTGTCGGGCTGTTCCGTTATAAGCTTCTTCCAGTGAAACCAGGAGTTGAGCCGTATAATCCTGCCCTTTAAAAGATGGCGGCTTTCCCCGGCTTGCTCCGCCAAATTGTGTTCCAAAAAGGTTTGAAAAAAAATCACCAAAACTATCTTCATTAAATTTTTCACCATCGCTGTATTGATACGGAGTACCCCCCTGTCCGTTTGCCTGTTTAAACCCATCAAAACCCTGCTTGCCACCAGTTTGCTGGTAGTGCTTCCAGTCTTCCCCCAGCTCATCATATTTCTTTCTTTTTTCCGTATCACTTAATACTTCATTGGCCTCATTAATCTCTTTAAACTTTTCTTCCGCTGGTATATTACCCGGATTTTTATCAGGATGATATTTAACTGCCAGTTTGCGATATGCTTTTTTTATATCATCGGCAGTAGATGTTTTAGCAATCCCTAATATTTTATAGTAGTCCTTGAAATCCATGTTGAACAATAGTTGTTACTCACTTACTGTTACTGTTTTTATTCTGCTAAATTTATTTCAGCACCTCGTCTGTTTCTACATCACTTTCGTCGTTCTTTGGTTTTCGATAATCATTGTTAAGCTTGTTTTCAAATGCTTTTTCATCTTTTTGATTCCTGACGATCAGAAACACAATCAACGCAATGGCGGCTATGCCTACCGGAATTAATACAAGCCAGTTCATATCGTATGTATTTATAGATTTTGACTTCTTACAAACCAATCAACAGGTCGTCTTACTGAAACGGGATCTGGATAATTTTTTAAATAACCTATTCGTAAGATGAATTGAATACTATCGCTGATACCTATTGATTGGTTAATATTTTGATTAGTTGCCGGTTCTTCCAGTTTTTGTGTCATTGGGTGAATAGCGATGACCTTATCCCGCACTTTTAAAAATAGCTTTTGCATCCGCTTACCTGTTTCGAGTAAAGTTACAACTTCATTGCCTTTGTTTGTAATCAATAACCAGCCTGCTGATTGTGACACCTGCTTTGTAACATTATCAATATTTTTATCGCGAAAGCTCTTTTTCATAACACTATTCTTCCGATAAAAATTACGGACTATCCAGCCAGGCATACCTTCAATCTCCATACTTGCTGTTGTAAGGCCATCGCAATATTTTTTAGCATCATTACTTGAAAAACGTATCCATTCGGACAATTCCTTTTCCGCGGCATCCCGATAAGACTGGATTTTATTAGCTTCAATAGTTTGATCGTTAAGGTACTGATATTCTTTTGCACCGATTGGTATAAAATGAAAAAACACCTGTTCTTCCCTAATCAAATAAGCCAAATCATCGGTTTTCAATAAATCTGGAAGATAATTTGAACGTACTGTTCGTCGGTTTTTTATTTTCTCAATATTGAATGCAGGTGTGGGTCCGGATCTGTTCAATTTCACTTCTACTAATTCTTTCTCCTGGTTAGTTGTTGCAAGAACAGTAAACTGACAATTATAACCAGCATTACTTGCGGCATATTCAAGATTCTGCGTAAATGCCCCTATTGACAATATAGTTTCCCGCTGGGTTGGGTCAACCGCAGGCAGCCATTTACTCTTATCACTACAAATAATCCGGTGATAAGGTTCTATATATTTTACCGACCAGGGTTGCGTATTATGTCCGCTGGGTGCAAGAGACGCTAAATACAAAATTCCCATTTCATCGGTTGTAAGTACTGATTTATTAATGGGGTAAATCTTTATATCAGTTCTGCTAAAATTACCTTTATCGCTCAGTAAATATCCCACCCCTCCCGCAGCTAAAATAGTCCCTCCAGCAATAGCTATAAATTTTCTTCTTTTCATGCTAATTAATAATTTTTAATACCCTTTTAAAGATTTGAATTAAAAAAACAGGTGCAATACTGGTAACAAGTATTATTAACCAGGTATTTAAACTTAGCGCTTGAAGGCCAATAGTACTATTAAGTGGGCTAACGAAATAAAATACAGCCATTATAACAATACAAAGCAATAAGGATGCCCAGATAAATTTATTACGGGTAATTTCATTATTTAAAAATGATATGTTGCGGGACGACAAATTTAGTACATGCCACAATTGCGCTAAAGCTAGACTGAAGAAAGTGATATTGTTACACAATTGTGCATCATACTTTAAATAATAGCTGCAATACCAGGTTACCAGTATAATAGGCAAAGCCAATAACACCGCATAAGCATTTATTGTAAACCAATCTTTTTTAATTACAATAGGCTCCTGTGGATTTCGTGGAGGAATTTTCATAATTAAATCATTCCCTTTGCCAAGCCCCAATGCAAGGGCAGGAAAAATATCCGTAACCAAATTCAGGAAGAGTATCTGTAAGGGCAGTACCGAAAACGGAAAGTTGAATAATCCATAAAAAAATACAATAAATATTTCACTAAGGTTGCAGGAAAGCAGGTACATTAAAAAGTTTTTTATATTTTTAAAAATTACCCTGCCTTGCATAATGGCTGCCACAATAGACGTAAATGAATCATCTTTCAGAACCATGGCTGCCGTTTGTTTTGCCACCTGCGTTCCCCGTATGCCCATGGCTATACCAATGTCAGCTTTTTTTAATGCAGGGGCATCGTTAATTCCATCACCTGTCATGGCAACAATATTGCCTTGCTTCTGATAAAGCGTTACCATGTCTAACTTTTGTTTTGGTGTAACCCTTGCAAAAATAGTAGCAGCAAATAATTTGTCTTCAGACAATTGTTTGTTAAGCTCCTTACCATTGATAACAACATTATCTTTTTCTGATAGCTTTATTTTTTCTGCAATATTAAGTGCTGTAGCCGGATGGTCTCCTGTTATCATAATCACCTTAATACCTGCATCCCTGCATGATTGCAACGCATCCACTACTTCCATTCGGGGAGGATCTAAAAAACCTATAAGTCCTGCAAGGGTTAAGTAAGATAAAAAATTATTGGTGGGTATATTGGCTTCGTCCTTAAAAGCAAATGCCAGTACTTTTGAGCCTTGTGCCTGAATGGTTTCTGCTTTTTGTAAAAATATTTTTTTATCTGCATCGGTTAAAGGCACTACCTTATCGCCTGCATAATACGAACTGCATTTATGTATTAACACCTCTACAGCACCTTTTGCCGCTACAAAGTTGCCAGAATCATTTTTATGTACAGTAGCCATTAATTTTGTTTCAGAATTAAATGGTTCTTCTGCAATACGGGGATACGCTGCATTTATTTCTGTCGCATTTTCTTTGCTGGAATTTACGAATTGCAATAAAGCAATTTCGATAGGGTCGCCCAGATGCTTTTTCTTATTATCTTCTTCTTTACTTACAGCATTGTTGCATAAGGTGGCGATAAGTATTAGCTTTTCAAACGCAGATTTATTTTTTTTGATTGCGGCACTATTGTCTTTTCCACTTTTATCTATGGCTATGTCTTCATCAAAAAATACCAAACTGTTTACATCAATTTTATTTTCAGTTAATGTACCAGTTTTATCTGTAAAAATAATGTTGATGCCACCAAGTGTTTCTACCGATGCCAGCCTTTTAATAAGCACATTCTTCCTGGCCAGCCGCAACATGCCATAAGTCAATGCAATAATGCTTACAACAGGCAGCCCTTCCGGAATAGCAGCAACTGCCAAAGCCAATGCTGTTTCTACAATAAGGTAAAACTGTTTGCCCTGTAGCAATCCTGTTATAATAAATATGCTTGCAAATGCAGCCGTAACAAGCATTAATATTTTTGTAAGGCCTCTTAGCTTTTTTTCTAATGGGGTATCATCCTGCTTTGCAGTTTCCACCAACTGGGTAATTTTGCCTAATTCTGTTTGAAGGCCTGTACCTGTGACGATAGCCCTTGCATTGCCTTTTACAATAGATGTGCCTTTAAATATTAAATTTATTCTATCAACAAGGGTAACATCCTTATCGAGTACTTCAGTATTTTTTTCAACAGGTAATGATTCACCTGTGAGTGCCGATTCATCAATTTCAAATTGATTTACTTCCATTAACCTTGCATCGGCCAATACCATATCACCTGCTTCTAAGACCAAGATATCACCACGTGCAATTCTTTCAGATGGAATTTCTTTAAGAGCATTATCTCTCCATACTTTGGTAACGCTGATGTCCATTTCCTTTAGCGCCTTTATAGAATTACGGGCTTGTAATTCCATAAAGAAACCCAGCGCTGCGGTAATAATAATTACAGCAATAATGGCAAATCCTTCTATCCAATCCTGAAAGAAAAAAGAAAATCCAGCGGCTACTACCAGTAATAATATTATCGGGCTTTTAAATTGTTCAACTAAAATGAGCCAACTACTTTTTTGCTTTTGTTCCGCATAACTGTTTAAACCATACTTTTTAATTCTTTCATTGATACTGCTTTCTTTTAAACCGGTTTGCAGATTTACATCCAGCAGTTTTGCAATGTCGTTAGCAGTTATTGAATGAGTATTTTCAATTGGATATATGCTATCGTTCGTTGCTGTCATTGTTTTAAGATTCAAACTACCTCACTAGTTTTAAAAGTCGATTCGCTATGTCATATTCAATACACTTCACATTAAATTTTGCCTAACTGAAATCACCTAGCTTTAATCTCCAGAATACTTCAGCTTCAATTGGAATAATTAAACCATTTTTCTCTTTATAATTACCTGGTTTTATAGTCCATGTTTATAACCTTTTTTCCATATACTACCTTGTCTTCATTTAAATAGTTTTATTTTTTTCATTAGTAAATATGTTTAAATTGGAGCTTATCTCCATAATTTGCTTAATTGTCCCGTAGAGTTAAGGTAGGATAACCCAAATAACCATCCCTCTACTTTTGTGTTTTGATAATCTGTTAATAACTTTTGCAGTCCCTTTTCCTGACTATTTAATTCGTTGGAAGTTATTTGCCCCTCTTTAAATCTGTCTTGCAATATTTTTAAAATTTCTTCGTATAGAATAATATTTTCCTCTTGTGTTTTTAATTGAAGTTTTATTCGGGTTAACTCCAGTTTAGCAGTTGCCGCTTCCTGGTTGAATTGTGCAGATTTTTCATCAAGCCGTAAGCTGTATTGTTGAGATTGTAGTTGCAGTTGTTTTATCTTATTCTTTTTATCATCGGCAAGTAGTATAGGAACTTTTACATTTAAACCAATATAACTATATCCAAACCAGGAGTTGGATTTAACAGGATTAAAATCATTGGTAAATTGATTAGCTCCTAAAAAACTTTTAAGGCTTACTACAGGAAGATATTTTGATTTTTCAGTTTGTTGCTGAAGAAGTGATAGTTGTTTTTGAAAATTGAGTTGCTGAAAAACAGGAATGCTATCTACTGAAATATTTGTATCAATCAAGAGTAAAATATTGTTTTTAAAAAAAGTGGTATCAATATTAAAATCATTTGCTTCACTGGCAAGTGTTCCGGTTACATACATCAGGTAAATTTTATTCTCAACCAGTTGAATTATAGCATCCGTTAATTGCTGCTTTGTATTATTGTGGTTGATGTTGGCATTGTTCAATTCGGATTTTAATAACCTGCCAGCTGTATAATTTTCTAACTGTAACTGGTAACTAAGCCAGGTTCTGGCGGTATCAATAATAGCCGAACTTATTTGTTGTTGTTGTAACCAAGTATTGAGATATGCTTTTGATACTTCATAAGCTAATTCATATGCTGATTGCGCTTGCAATGTCCTACTTATTTTTTCTAGTAACAGGCTTTCGTTTATTTGCTTTTTTATGGTTGCATCAAATAATGGCTGGGTAGCAGTTATGCCTGCTGATTGCGTCCAGGTGGTACCAAACTGAATAGTGGCTGTAGCATCCGGGGGTAAAGTTGAATTGAATTTGCCCACTGGAATAATTGAGCTTTGCAAAATAGGGTTGTAGGTGTAATTGTATTCAGCCGATACCTGCGGACCATATTTTTTATATAGGGATTTGGTTTTGAGTTGCTGTATAGTTATATCTATTTTATCAGCCTGAATATTATTCCTGTTAATAAAGGCTGCATTTATTGCCTGCGACAAGGTAGTAGTGGATTGTGCACATAACCTGGCAACAATCAATAAAATCATTATCACTAAAGTGAAAGTTTTTTGTTTCATTTTTTAATTTTTATCTGAATACAGATGCTGGTTCAATTCCTTTAATTCTTCTTATTGCAAATGAAGCACCCCCAAGCGATATGAATCCAATGACTACAAAAATGGCAAGCAGAAGCAATGGTGAAAATCTAAAAATTAAGCCTGAAGAAGCTACTCCTTTTTTAAAACCAAGCAGTAAGAAATAGGCAATTACAAAGCCCGCAATGGCAAATATGGAGGCTTGCGTTAAAATCAGCCGAGTGATAAATTTATTGCTTGCTCCAATTGCTTTTAGCGTTCCATAATCTTTTAATCTGTCTAATGCGGAAGTATACATCGTTAAACCAATAATGAAGAAGCCGGCTATTAATGCAAAAATAATAAGTGTACCGGTACTTAATGCAATACCACTGCTTCCCAATATCTTTTTTAGGGTAGACTTAGCTAATTTTTTTGAGGGCCATGCCTTTACTCCAAAAATAGTTCTGTTGATTAAGGCAGAAATGCTGTCGGCATTTTGGCCTGGCTCTAATTTTATGAGGACCGCACTAATAACGGTTGAAGGTTGGTTTGAAAAATATCTTGCCTTATCAATAGTTGTAACGCAAAAACTTGCACCAAATCCGCGAAAGCCTTTTGTTTGCATTTTAAAAATGGCACGTTTACCATTGATTTCTAATACTGTTCCTATGTCAATATTTTCGCCCAGGTTTTTTCGTTCATAAAATTCACCACTAATGGCACCATCTGCTTGTAAATTGGATGGGTTGCCTGCAATTATTTTCGATGAATCCAATACCAAATTTAGTTTGTCAATATCAACACCAATGAGAGTTATACCGCCACTTTCGCCGCTTTGATAGTTAGCAGCTGCCCCTGTTATCAAAACCGGAAATGCTTCTTGTATACCAGAAAGGCTTTGTACGACATGTAAAGTTCTTACATCTAATTTGCCTAGCTGATTTACATCTTTTGTTTTACTATCTACTACCCAAATATCTGCCTTTACATTTGTGGCAAGTGCTTGCATGGCATTAGTTAGAAAAATAAAAATGCCTAACTGTTGTCCAATCAAAAAAGTGCTGATCATTATTCCAACCACCACACCAATACTTTTGGCTTTGTCAAAACGAATAAATTTCCAGGCAGTTTTTAATGTAAACATTTATTGATTGTTTTTTGAAATAAATATTACACATTCAATTCTTGAATTCAATAAAATACTTCCCGGATTATCCAGTAAAATTTTTATTTCTCTCACCCGCCTGTCTTCCTTTTCCCCGGGTTGGTCTGTAAACAAAGATTTCTTTTTAAGAAAAGAGGAAGCGAAATATACTTTTCCTGTTGTGAGAGTATCTAAAGCACCAAAGTTTCTGATAACAGCACTTTGCCCTACTTTTATTTTATCAGCAAATAGTTCATCAATTTCGCAAACTGCTATTGTTTTACCTGCAGGCTTTAGCTGTGCCAAGATTTGTTTATTATCAATATAGTTTCCGGTTTGGATATTTAATTCCAACAGAACACCATTTATTGGTGCCTTTATAAATTTTTGGTGTAACTGAGCTACTGCTATCGCTACTTGTGTTTGTGTTTCTGTCCATTTCATTTTAGTAACTTCTACTGTAGCCTGCAGTCTTTTTATATTTGCCATAAAAGATTGCATTTCTGTTTTGGCATTATCTACTACTTGCTGCGTTTCTGCTCCTTTTGCCAATAAATTTTGTAAACGTTGTACTTCAATAGTAGAATTGGCGTACCTGATTTGCAATTCTTTTATTGCCTGCTCATCTACTTTTATTTGTGCTGCCTGTATCGCAACTGTACTTTTAAGTTGAGTTATATTGGCATCTTCAATGGTATGTTTCAATTCCAGCATAATATCACCTGCATCAACTGAATCATTTTCATTCTTATAAATTTTTTGTATGATGCCCGCAACTTCTGCTGAAAGTTGTATGATTTCATTTTCGGGTTCTATTCTGCCAATACCAACAACCTGGTTTATGTCAACTGAACTATTACTTACCAAAGTGGTTTCTTCGGCTTTTTTACTCTTACAAGAAACAAGTAAAGAGACAAAAAGTATAGTTAACAATATTGATTTCATAGCATTTTATTTTGTCATTAATATTTCTTCTTCAAAAGGTTTATCGGAAACCATTCCATCATTTACATATACAACCCTGTTTGCAAAAGGTCTTAGCCTTGTATCGTGTGTTACAACAGCGACGGCTTTTCCATTTTTAGCAATCTGTTTTAATTCTTCCATTACCACAGCTACACTTTTAATATCTAAAGAAGCTGTTGGCTCATCGCACAATAGCATTTCAGGATTGGTCACCAACGCCCGGGCTATCGCCACCCGCTGCTGTTCGCCACCACTTAATGTTTTAGGAAGTTTGTATATTTTTTTATCCATTCCGACATTTCCAAGTGCGGCAGTTGCTCTTGTAGTTGCCTCTTTTTCTGTAACACCTTGCAACAACATTGGCAACATTACATTTTCTAATGAACTTAATGGTCCCACCAAATTGAATTGTTGAAATACAAACCCGATTTTTTCTAATCGTATAGCAGCTAATTTATTTTCGCTTAAATCATTTATTTTTACCCCATCAATAAAAACCTCTCCTGAAGTGGGATAAATTACACAACCGAATAAGGAAAGCAAAGTAGTTTTTCCTGAACCCGAGGGACCAATTATCAACGTAAGCTCCCCAGAATTTAAATTCATAGTAGAAGGCTGTAATGCAGTAATTTCAGTGTCGCCTGTTTTATAGGTTTTTCCTGCTTTCACTACCTGTGCTATTACTTTTTTAGTCATAAGTATTTCTTAACTGCTTATCCTTTTTGACTCCAAAATACACTTACAATGATTTCATTTTTTCTTTTCCAAAATTGATACGGTGCGTTGAAACCCAAAAAACGAAAGTTTCCATGATATTCAATTTCATTTGCCTTCAATGCAGTTTCTAATTTAGCAGCGTACGTTTTAATTTTATCGTCATTTGCGTAGCCACCAAACCGAACGACTGCTACATACTCATCGGTAGTTGTATTAATAATTATAGATGAGTCGTTTGGTTTCGGCAAATTATCTTTAGTATAACCACCCGGCATTACAAAACTCATAGATGATTGCAAATCATTGATATCCATATGCACTGGCGTTGTCATGGGAATATTTTTTTTGCTATGGTTCCCTCCAAAATAAATGAAGCCAATTTTCTAAATCCCGGCGAGGATAATTCTTTATACGTTTTTGCGGCCATTAAAATGGTTGCCATTGTAGCAGGAGGATAATGCCTTATCTCAAAGTCCTTTTCTGTTTTAATAATTTGATATGGTTGTGTTTCTGTTTTTGCCATTGTAAAATATATTTGAGAAATGAATAATACTATTATTAATAAGCTAACTTCGATTAAGGCAATTTTTATTTTGTTCGATTGTATGATGTTTTTGCTAATGTTCCAAACCATTCCCCTGTAATTTCATTTCTTATTAAGTAACCCGAAACAACACCAATTGCAAGCCGAAGGACTAAACTGAAAATTAGTTTGAGAATAGTTTGTTTGTCTGTTTTAATACCCAAAGCCTAGCGGTTTAAATTTTTACTAAGTATTTTACCTTTTGCTGTGCCTGTTTCGCTGTAGGTTTTTCCTTTTGATATTTCTTCAAAAATATATTCCCTGTCAATAATAATTTTTAGTTTATATTAGGCATCCCTGTTTGCCAAAAGGTTCATCATTTTTACTATAGACTTGTCAAAAACGATCTTTTCTTTTGAACTGAATATATTAAACACCATAGCAAAGAATACTTTGAAAGAAGGAACGGTGGTTACCATGACAGCTGCATTTCTTAAAATGCCTTTTATCTTTCCGGCAATTGACTTTCCAACTGTATCAAAAACAATATCAAATTTCTTTACAACTGCATAATCATTTTGCCTGGTGTAGGCAATTACTGTATCTCCATGTAATGCTTTTACATTTTCCTATTTTCGGTGCTGCAAATACCCCTAACTTTTGCTCCAGCTAACTTTCCTAACTGCACTGCAAGTGAGCCAATGCCACCAAAAGCACCTTTTATAAGCACATCATCGCCTTGTTTGATTTTTCCTTTTAAGTATAAGCCACAGTATGCGGTTCCCCCAGCCATGGTCAAAGCTGCACCCTGGTGAAAAGTAACATTATCGGGGAGTTTAAATACAGATGTTTCTGCAACAGAAGTGTATTCAGCATAGTTTCCAAATTTGAAGGCAGGCAAAATCGTTGCTCTATCGCCTTTTTTAAACGATGTTAACTCTTCTCCCACCTGCTCTACAATTCCCGCACTTTCAGCACTTTCAGCACCAAATATTTTTAGAAATTTATTCCTATAAAGATCTTTAATTCTCTCTTTCATGCTTTGTAGTCCGTGGGATTATTGGAAGTATAGTAATTCTTTACTAATACTTCATTCGGTTTTAGCGTTGGTGTTTCCACTTCTGCTAATTTCAGTTCGTCAACCGAGGCGTACTTATTAATGATAAATGCTTTCATTTTTTATAGTATGTCTGGTATTATATTATTATTGCTGGTACAAATATTGAATTTTAGATCATTATGTTTAAAAATAATGTATCAAATTAATTTGCCGGAAGGTGCAAGTTTTAAAGCTTCCAATATTCCCGCGGGTCATCTTCTTCTTTCGTTTCTCCAATTCTGATTTAATGAATATTTTCTTTAGTTGCATCAATTTTTGTCTATGAAACAGGTTCATTGTATTCTTTTTGCAATTCTATTATTTCTGGTTCTGTTTTAGATTCAACATTTATTACTGATTTATCTGTAGTTTCACTACTGGATACTAATTCATTCAGCTTCACGTGTAATGATGCTGTAAAATGATTAAAAGCCTTTTGAAGAATAAATAAAGTAAGGAATGCAACACCATGAATTATATCTCTTATAATTTCATTTATTGGATCATTCAAATAATCTCTATTGGCGAACCAAAATATAACCATTGCCAGAGCTATAATAAAGGTTATTGAACTACTAATTACAGCAGTAAATGCAAACGTTATTTTTTCAAATATTCTCTCTAAATGAGCATAAAGTTTTTTCATTAGATAAGTTATTTATTGACAAATTGGGTTACTATATTTTATTTTTAGATTTTAATTT
>JAWXCO010000175.1:0-15440 GCA_034408705.1 Bacteroidota bacterium | reverse complement strand
GATGAAACTCTTCTAACAAACCGCCGTGTACCGAACGGTACGCACGGTGGTGTGAGGGGACAGGTAGCCAATTAATGGCTACCTTCCTACTCGATTAAGCCAAAGCCTAAAAGGTGCTGTAGAACCAGGAGCGTGAGAATTAATAACAGAATTCAAAGGATGAATAAATGAATAAATCAAATGACATAGCAGGATTATCACCAAACAAGGTAAGTGCAACTGCAACTCATTCCTTCACTGGCCGTATTTCAATACAAGGTTATGAAGGCAGCTTTCACCAGGTGGCAGCACAATTATTCTTTGGTAAAGAGGTGACAGTAATTCCCTGCAATACATTTAAAGAAGTGATAAAGATCGCTGCGAATAAAAAAGAAAGTGACGGCGGTATCATGGCCATTGAGAATTCTATTGCCGGAAGCATTTTACCGAACTATAACCTGTTACAAAAAAGTAACCTGAAAATAACCGGGGAGATATATTTACAGATCCGGCAAAACCTGCTGGTCAATCCCGGGGTGAAACTGGAAGATATCCGTGAAGTGCATTCACATACCATGGCCCTGCAACAGTGTTATGATTTCCTGGATAAACATAAATGGAAACTGGTGGAGACGGATGACACGGCCCTGAGTGCAAAATATATTCACCAGCAAAAAAGCAAACAGGTAGCAGCGATTGCAAGCAAACTTGCAGCAGAATTATACCAACTGGATATCATCGCTCCCAATATCCAGACCCTAAAAAATAATTATACCCGATTCCTCGTGTTGCAGAAAGAGGAACTTGAAATACCGATTGAAGGGGCCAACAAGGCATCGGTGAATTTTCACACCGATCATTCGAGGGGCAGTCTGGCCAAGGTGCTAACAAAGATCGCCGAGGGAGGTATCAATTTAAGCAAGCTGCAAAGTTTTCCCATCCCCGGCAGCGAGTTTAAATACAGTTTTCATGCGGACATGGAATTCGATACGGAGGACCAATTTAATAAAGTCATGGAGGTCATAAAGCCGTTGACAGCTGCAATAAAAATTTACGGAGTTTATATAAGAGGGTTATGGAAATAGCAAAACGTTTAGAAGGTATCGGCGAATATTATTTCTCTCAAAAGCTGCGGGAAATAGAAACATTGAATAAAGATGGCAGGGATATTATCAATTTAGGTATCGGCAGTCCTGATCTGCCCCCGCACCCGGATGTGATTAAGACATTGCAGGAAGAAGCAGCTAAGCCTACTGTTCATGCTTACCAGGGATATAAAGGTTCGCCGGTGTTGAGAAAAGCAATAGCCGACTGGTATGCGAAATGGTACCAGGTGGAATTGAACCCGGATACAGAAATTCTCCCATTGATTGGAAGCAAAGAAGGCATCCTGCATATCTGTATGACTTACCTGGACAAGGGAGATGAAGTATTGGTACCTGATCCCGGGTATCCAACGTACAGCAGTGCGGTAAAACTGGCAGGAGGAAAATGTGTTGGGTATAAGCTGCAGGAAAAAAATAATTATGAACCGGATTTTGAACAGCTGGAAAAAACAGGATTGAAGAAAGTAAAAATCCTGTTTGTGAATTATCCTCAAATGCCAACGGGGCAGTTGCCAACAAAAGAGTTGTTTGAAAAGGTGGTAGCTTTTGGCAGGAAGCATAAAATTTTGATCGTTCACGATAATCCATATTCATTTATTTTAAATGATAACCCATCGAGTTTATTGCAGGTGGAAGGAGCTAAAGATTGTGTGATAGAGCTCAACTCTCTTAGTAAAAGCCATAATATGGCAGGCTGGCGGGTGGGTATGCTCTGCGGGGCAAAAGATAGAATAGCCGAAGTATTGCGCTTTAAAAGTAATATGGACAGTGGTATGTTTCTCCCGGTTCAGTTAGCTGCTGCCAGGGCATTGAGCCTTGGAAAAGAGTGGCAGGAGCAAGTCAATTCGGTGTATAAGAAAAGAAGAGAAAAGGTTTTTGAATTGCTGGAACTACTGGATTGTGCATTTTCAAAAAAACAGGCCGGACTTTTTGTATGGGCCCGGATTCCTTCAGCTTATAAAGACGGATATGTATTGAGTGATGAAGTGCTGTATAAGTCAAATGTGTTTATTACACCTGGAGGAATATTTGGAAAAGCAGGTAAGAACTATATACGGATAAGCTTGTGCAGTACAGAAGAAAAAATGGAGGAAGCGATAAAAAGAATTAAGCTAAGAGGATAAAAGAGAAAAAAATCGAAAGGGGGGTATAAGTAAATACTCTTCTCCATTGCTTTTTCCTTTTAGCTCCAAAATGAAAAAATATGGAACGAAAAAAAATAGCAATCGTAGGAGTGGGCCTTATCGGCGGTTCATTAGCGATCCAGTTGCATGAAAAAAAACTGTCTTCCCGGTTGATCGGCGTGGATGCCAATGCTGAACATGCGCAACAGGCGCTGGAGCTGGAATTGGTAGATGAAGTGATGAGCCTGGATGAAGCAATTGAAGCAGCCGAGGTCATTATTCTGGCCATACCGGTGGACAAACTGGTGGAAGCATTACCCGGAATCATGGATAAAATAGATAACCAGGTGGTGATCGATCTCGGTTCTACCAAAGGGCAATCCATTGAAGCGATCAGGAACCATCCGAAGAGAGGACGATATGTAGCTACACATCCGATGTGGGGAACAGAATACAGTGGTCCGCAAGCAGCTGTGCGGGGTGCTTTTGAAAATAAAGCGGTCATTATCTGTAACGCCGAAGAAAGCGATGCCGATGCGCTGGAATGGGTAAAAACGATGTATAAGAAAATCGGTATGCATTTGTTGGAAATGGAAGCCAAGGCCCATGATCTGCATGCTGCTTATGTAAGTCATATTTCGCATATCACTTCTTTTGCGCTGGCCAATACCGTATTGCAAAAAGAAAAAGAAGACAATGCCATCTTTGAATTAGCCTCCGCCGGATTTGAAAGCACAGTCCGTTTGGCTAAAAGTAATCCTGCCATGTGGGTGCCCATCTTTATGCAGAATAAGGAAAATGTGCTGGATGTATTAAAGGAACATATTGCACAACTATCAAGATTTAAAGAAAGCATTGAGAAAGATGATCATGCCTATTTGATGCGATTGATTGAGGATGCGAATAAAATCAGGAGGATTATAAAATAACAAAAGGGAAAAAAAGAGAAATCTGATTGATTATTTAAGCTATTAAAAGTTGAGCAGTGAACATCACTCTGATCCCGATAGCTATTGGGAGTGCCACCCCTCATAAGACGGGACAAGCGAAACAGGCGATGATAGTAATGCAGTCAATCACAACATAAAAATTTATCTTTACAAATATGCAAGCAGCAGAACAAATAACAAAGGAAACCGTACAGGCTACCTGGAACAAACGGCCCCTTATCATCAGCGGCCCTTGCAGTGCCGAAACGGAAGAGCAGGTGCTGGAAACAGCACAGCGCTTAGCCGCTACCGGCAGAGTAGATATGCTCAGGGCCGGTATCTGGAAACCCCGCACCAAACCAGGTATGTTTGAAGGAGTCGGTGCGAAAGGATTGCCCTGGATGCAACAGGCCAAAAAACTTACCGGCTTACCTACAACCGTAGAAGTGGCTACCGGCAAACAGGTACAGGACGCACTCACGTTTGATGTGGATGTATTATGGATCGGTGCCCGCACAACCGTTAACCCTTTCAGTGTGCAGGAAATAGCCGATGCATTAAGAGGTGTGGATGTGCCGGTGCTTATAAAAAACCCCATCAACCCTGATCTGGAATTGTGGGCCGGAGCAGTAGAAAGAATTGCACGTGCAGGTATCAAACAGATCGGATTGATACACCGAGGCTTTTCTTCCTATGGAAATACAGAGTATCGGAATGCACCAATGTGGCACCTGGCCATTGAAATGAAATTGAAGCACCCGGATATGCCAATCATTAATGATCCGTCACATATCTGTGGCCGCCGCGATATTTTACTGGAAGTGATGCAAAAAGCAATTGACCTTGATTATGATGGGTTGATGATCGAAAGTCATATCGAACCCGATAAAGCCTGGAGCGATTCCAAACAACAGGTAACACCGGAGCGGCTGAAGGAAATGCTGGAAACCATTATTTGGAGAAAGGAAGATATCAGTTCAGAAGAATACCATGCGGCATTGGAAAAACTGCGCCAGCAGATTAATCAACTGGATGATGAACTGATGCAGATTCTGGGACAGCGGATGAAGGCTGCCGAACAAATCGGTATTTATAAAAGAGCCAATAATATTACCATCCTGCAAACTAACCGCTGGAACGAGATCATTGAGCGGGCTTTTGCAAAAGGGGATAAGCTGGGATTGAGTAAGGAGTTTATTACAAAGTATTTTGATGCGGTACATATGGAAAGCATCAATCACCAGAAGAAAATTATGGATAGTTAGAAGTTGATAGTTCATTGTTCACGGTTCATACTTCATGGTTGATAGTTCATAGTTCATGTTTGATAGTTGATTTAATTCGGATAGTCTTAATCCATTAGGAATGCAGAAAGTAACATATCGTTTTTCAAATACGTCAACGGATTACTACCTTTCGCACGGGATCAGTCACCTGAAAAAAATTACCGATCCCAATGCAACGGTACTGATTACGGATGAGCATGTATTCAACGCTCATACCAAACGGTTCAAAGGATGGAACACGATCGTACTGAAACCTGGTGAAGAGTTTAAAGTACAGGCAACAGTAGATGCTCTCATTGAGAAACTGATCGAACTGGAAGCTGACCGTAAGACAACATTGGTGGGAGTGGGTGGTGGCGTAGTGACGGATATAACCGGTTATGTGGCATCCGTATATATGCGGGGGATACGTTTTGGTTTTGTGCCAACCTCTATCCTTGCCTTGGTAGATGCAGCTATCGGTGGAAAGAATGGTATTGATGTTGGGGTGTATAAAAATATGGTAGGGATTATACGCCAGCCGTTATTTATCCTGCATGATATGGTTTTCCTGAATTCCTTACCCCAGTTGGAATGGCAAAATGGCTTTGCAGAGATCATCAAGCATGCCTGTATCAAAGATGCAGCGATGTTTGCTGAACTGGAAAGAAACACATTGAAGAATTACCGGGGGAAGCAGCAATCAATTGGTGCTTTGATACAAAGAAATGCGCTGATCAAAACCAAAGTGGTACAGAAAGATGAATTTGAAAAAGGGGAGCGGCGGCTGCTGAATTTTGGGCATACGCTCGGGCATGCACTGGAAACCCAGTATGAATTACTGCACGGCCAGGCTATTTCGATCGGCATGACCTATGCCTGCCATATTTCTGAGCAATTAACCGGGTTCAGGCAAACAGAAAAAGTAGTAAGTGTGTTAAAAAAATATAACTTACCTACCTATGCTTCCTTCAATAAGCAAAAAGTATTTGATGTGTTGAAAATGGACAAGAAAAGGGAAAGAAAGGAAATGAATTATGTATTGCTTGAGAAAATAGGGAAAGGAGTAGTAAAGTCTATTTCTTTGAAACAATTAGAAAAGATCATTCAAGATTTATAAGCGTGAAAGTTACCATACACCCATCGCAGCTAAAAGGGAATATCCAGGTGCCGGCCTCCAAGAGTTCAATGCAAAGAGCTTGTGCGGCAGCATTACTACGAAACGGAGAAACCATTATCCGCAATCCAGGTCATTCTAATGATGACAAAGCGGCAATTGGAATAATTAAAGCATTGGGAGCCGGAGTAGCAGAGAATGCTAATGAATTAATAATTAATAGCTGCGGTATCAACCCGGTTGAAAATGAAATTAATTGTGGAGAGTCAGGATTAAGTATTAGAATGTTTACCCCGCTTGTTGCATTAAGCGATAAAGAAATTACGATCAATGGGTCCGGCAGCCTTGCAGCAAGGCCAATGGATTTCTTTGATGAAATTTTACCTCAGCTGGGTGTAACAATAAAAAGTAGTGAAGGGAAATTGCCGATGACTATTCAGGGCCCGTTGCAACCAAAAAATATTGAAGTAGATGGTTCATTGAGCTCACAGTTTCTGACTGGTTTATTAATGGCTTATGGAGCCTCCCTAAATCCCCCCGCCGGAGGGACTTCAGACTCCGATACTTCTAAAATTTCTATAAGGGTGCATAATCTCAAAAGCAAACCCTATATAGACCTCACATTGGAGGTTATGAAGCAATTCGGTCTTAGCGTGCCTCATAATAGAAACTACGAAGAGTTTATTTTCTCGAATGATTTTTCCATAACCAGCATCCAGCAACCAGTAACCGGGAGTTATACGGTCGAAGGAGACTGGAGTGGAGGCGCATTTCTTTTAGTGGCAGGTGCTATCGCTGGCCCAATAACAATTCGGGGATTAGATTTATCATCAACACAAGCCGATAAAGCGATCATTGATGCGCTGATGGCGGCCAATGCCGGGATCGCCATGGATGCAAAAGGTATCCAGTTGCACCCGGTAGAAATGGATGGCTTTTATTTTGATGCCACCGATTGCCCTGATCTCTTTCCGCCATTGGTAGCACTGGCTGCTTATTGCAAAGGAAATACAACGATCAAAGGGGTCAGCCGGTTGACGCATAAAGAAAGTAACCGGGCTATTACTTTACAGGACGAGTTTGATAAAATGGGTGTGACAATAGACCTGCCCACAGGGTCCGGTGGAGAAGAGGATTTGATGATCATTCATGGTGGCGCTGCTGTAAAAGGTGCCGATGTACATTCTCATCACGATCATCGCATTGCCATGGCCTGCGCAGTTGCAGCATTAAAAGCCACAGATGAAACAGTAATTGAAGAAGCGGGAGCCGTAAAAAAATCATACCCTGACTTTTATAATGATTTGAAAAGCCTTGGGGCATCAGTATCTTTACCTCATCAACAATATAATTTATAACCTTGAATTCATTCGGTCGTCTTTTACGCATTTCCATTTTTGGAGAATCACATGGTGATTGTGTAGGCATCAGCATTGATGGTTGCCCCGCTGGTTTACCCTTATCACCAGAAGATTTGATGCCTGACCTGGAAAGAAGAAAAGGGGGTATACAAAAAGGAACAACGCCGAGAAAGGAAGAAGATTACCCGCTTTTCAAAAGCGGAATTTTTAATGGCAAAACAACAGGTTTCCCTATAACTATCTTATTTGAAAACAAGAATACCCGTAGCGAAGATTACATTAAACAAAGAAGCATTCCCCGTCCGGGTCATGCAGATTGGGTATCCCATCAGAAATTTGGAGGCTTTGAAGATTACCGGGGTGGCGGACATTTCAGTGCCCGGTTAACAGCAGGCATTGTGGCAGCAGGTGCGATTGCAAAAATGTTGATGCCCGAAGTAAAGATTGAAGCACTTATAACGGAGATTGGTGGCGAAGCGGATAGGGAAAAAGGATTGCAAAAAGCAATCGATGCTAAGGATTCTGTTGGTGGTATAATAGAATGCCGGGTCAATGGATTACCGGTTGGCCTCGGGGAACCTTATTTCGATTCTGTTGAATCGGTATTGGCGCATATTGTTTTTGCTATCCCTGCTGTGCGGGGTGTGGAATTTGGAACCGGCTTTGCTGCGGCCAAAATGTTTGGCAGCCAGCATAACGATGCGATCGAAACGACAGAAGGCAAAACAAGAACCAATCATGCCGGTGGGGTGGTAGGTGGTATCAGCAATGGGAATGAGCTGGTTTTTCGTTTAGCCATTAAGCCAACTTCCTCTACGCCAAAAGAACAAAACAGTTTGAACTGGGATACTGCACAACAGGAAGATTTTTCTATTAAAGGCCGTCACGATCTCTGTGTCGCCTTAAGAGCGCCTGTTATTGTAGAAGCCGTAACAGCACTGGTGCTGGCTGATTTCATGCTGCTCACACAAAAAATAAAACGAATTGTATAATGCCGCTAATTTATCATGTTACGACTGCTGCCGATTGGAAGCTTGCTAAAGAGAAGTGTAATTATGAACATCCATCCTTAGAGGGAGAAGGGTTTATCCATTGCTCGCAAGACCACCAGGTAGCGGGTGTGTTAGAAAGATATTTTGCAGGACAGACCAATTTGCTGAAACTGGTAATTGATACCGACAAACTCTCGAGTAAATTTGTTTTCGACTGGTCTCCTTCTACGGCAGACACTTTTCCGCATGTGTACGGACCGATCAATATCGATGCGGTAACTGAGGTAATTTCATTATAAATCTTTCTTTAGCTTTTTAAAATCAATATCCAGTATCTCAAACTTTCCTGAATTGGGTATTGAGTAATGCCACCATTCATCGGTATAGGGGGTAAACCCATATTTACTCATCGTTGATTTTAACAGTTCCCTGTTTTGCTGTATCTCTTTTGATAAGTTAGTAAATGTGTGATGGGCAGTATCTGAAAAATTATCAAAGCCGGTCCCCATATCTAACTCTTTTCCTGTTTGCAGATTTACAAGTGTTAAGTCTACGGCAACACCCCGGTTATGTCCACTACCACGGGAAGGATTGGCTACATAGCGTTCATCTTTTACCAGTTCCCAGAATTTTACCGTAACAGCATAAGGACGGTAGGCGTCATAAATTTTTAAGCCATAGCCTTTTTTATTCAAGTCCTGTTGCACTTTTTGCAATGCCTGGGCGGCAGGCAGGCGTAAGTAAGTTAGCCTGGTATTGACCGGGTACATGACCCTTTTCATAAAATTATTTTTGCTGGCATAGCGAAGGTCATATATAACTCCAGGAATCAGCGTTTTTAGTTCTATCATCTTTTTCGTAGAATCTTTTTTTACCTGTTGTTGGTAATCATCCCATTTATCCGTCAGCGGGGGGCGGGTGTAACCTGGATTTTGCCCATTTGCAGCTAATAGCAAGAATGTTGAAAAAAATAACAGCAACGGCTGTTTAATATAAGAACGATTGATTAATTTGTTAGCCATAGCGGGTAAGAAATGTGTGAGTAAATTAGTGTAAAAACCCCATATGCTGCATGTCGCCACTACACCAATATGATTATACACAGATTGAAGTATCCGTTCCTCACTGGCATATCCCTATGCCTTTTTGTGTTGGTGGCATGTACTGATAAAACGAAAAAAGGAGAGCATATTGCCAGTAACGTAAAGGAGTTGCAGCAAAAGACCACCGACCTGATCCGGGAGTTCACCGACAATGTCCTTGCCAATAATGGCAAGCTCGATGATTCAACCATACTTCTTCGGCAGGCCCGGCTCGCAAGGTTCTTGTATGAAAAAAAAGCATTTGAACCCCTGTGGTGTAATAAAGAAGAATGGCTTCCTGCAGGCGATTCATTATTTAATTTTATTGCTTCCTCTCAACTATTTGGTTTGTTTCCGGAAGACTACCACCTTGATCAGCTACAACATATCCGTCAGCAATTTACCAATGACAGTCTTTCAAAACGAGCAAGAAGAGATGCCGCTTTATGGTCAAAAGCTGATTTACTATTGACGGATGCTTTTGTACAAATCATAAAAGATGTAAAGCTGGGCCGGCTGCCCCAGGACAGTATAACTTTGCGAAAAGATTCAGTGCTGGGCGATGATTTTTTTGTGCAGCAACTCGATGCATTGCAGCAGTCTTCGTTTGCCAATATTGTACAATCGCTTGAACCCGGGCAAAGAGGTTATCATTTATTAAAAGCTGGTATCAAAAATTTTTTGGACAGTGCCAATTATAAACAGTTTACGGTGGTGCCCTACCCGGAGAAAAACCTGGTAAGATTCAATACGGCTTTGCAGAAGCGCTTGTATGAAGATGGTTTTATTGGTTTTGACAGTGTAGCTGCAGACTCGGCACAGTTTGCCGAAGCAATCAAAAAATTTCAAAAGAAAAAGAATATCGCTGTTGATGGACGGGCAGGAGAGGGCACCGTCCGGATGTTGAATGTAAATGACCGGGAAAAATTTATTCGGGTGGCTATCAGTATGGACAAGTATAAGATGCTGCCGGAGAAAATGCCCTCGAAATATATTTGGGTCAATGCTTCTTCCAATTTCCTGGAGCTGATTGATAAGGAGGAGGTTAAGCTGGTCTCTAAAGTGATCTGTGGTAAAGCCAGGACAAGAACTCCGGTGTTGACCAGCAATATTACTGAGCTTATCACTTATCCGCAATGGGTCCCGCCACCCAGCATTATATCTAAAGAAATATTACCTGCCGTAAAAAAGAATCCGGGTTACCTGGCCCGTAAAGGATTTAGCCTGGTTGATTCAAAGGGTAACGAAGTTGATCCTTATACGGTTGACTGGTCAAAGTACAGTAAAGGGATACCATACCGGGTGGTACAGGGGAGCGGGGATGCCAACGCACTCGGCATTATGAAATTTGTCTTCAGCAATAAATACTCCGTTTACCTGCATGATACCAACCAGCGGTACCTGTTTGCAAATACGATGCGGTCCCTAAGCCATGGTTGCGTCAGGGTACAGGAGTGGGAAAAACTGGCCTGGTATATCATCCGTAACGACAATTTGAATTCAGGCAATGGAGGGTATTCTAAGATCGATTCGGTAAAGTCGTGGCTGCAGAAAAAGCAGAAGAAAAGCATTGCAGTGCGTAACAAAATACCGGTCTTTATCCGCTATATTACCTGTGAAGGCCTGAATGGATCGATCGTCTTTTATGATGACGTATATGCAGAGGATAAGCTGTTACGGGAACGATATTTTGCCACAAAATAAAGGAATATGGAACTGTGCCATAAGTCCAAAACCGGGCTGCTTACTTCTTGACAAAGTAAGCTCCTCCAACGTGGTGAATATTAGGCAAATAATTTATTTCTCGATATTGAACTTACCTGTTATTTTTGTTCAGTTTTAAACCAAACTATCTCTTTATGAAGAAGATACTATTTGCATTGTTTGCACTGTACCTGCTTGTCCCCGCCGCCAATGCCCAGAAGGGAGAATATAAAAGGCAACCGGCGATCGGTATCAGTTTCTTCCTGAACGACTTTATTACCCCGCAAAGAATACGGACCACCTCTTTAAGCCAGGTGCTGGCGGATAAAAAATTTTCCAAAATGAGGGAAATGGCTCCCGGCCTGGCATTTAATTTCTTTAAAGGGCTGACCAATCACATTGATTTTGCTGCAACTTTGGGCGGTTCTTTTGTTGACTATCCCATGCCCAACCGGGTTTTTGCGAGCGATAATTTTCTGCTTGACTTTTCTGCTACTATAAACCTGAAGATGACGACCGAGAAACACTGGGTTCAGCCTTATATAATTGCAGGAGTTGCTGCACACAAATATCGTTCTTATTATGGCGCTACGTTGCCACTGGGCCTTGGAATGAAAGTTAATTTCTTTGATGAAGCCCATCTTTTTGTAACGTCTACTTACCGGGTACCTGTAACCACCGAAACAGCTAACTATAACTTACAGCATAGCATTGGTATTGCTAGTTCGATTGGCAAGAAAAAAGAAGTAAAAGTAATTGAGCCGCCACCGCCACCTCCTGATACAGATGGTGATGGCATCATTGATGCAAACGATAAATGCCCTACCGTTAAAGGCCTGGCGAAATACGATGGTTGCCCGATTCCGGACACAGATAAAGACGGTATTAATGATGAAGAAGATAAATGCCCCAACGTATTTGGTTTGGCCCGATACCAGGGTTGTCCGATACCTGATACCGATAAAGATGGTATCAACGATGAAGAAGATAAATGCCCTACCGTATTTGGTTTGGCCCGTTACCAGGGTTGCCCTATACCGGACACTGACGGTGATGGTGTGAATGATGAAGAAGATAAATGTATCACGATCCCCGGTCCGAAAGAAAATTTTGGTTGCCCGATCATTCCGGAAGAAGTGAAGAAAAGAGTGGATGTGGCCGCTAAGAATATCCTGTTCATTACCGGTAGTTCTAAACTGCAAAAATCATCTTTCAAAGGCTTGGATGATGTTGCCAAGATCATGACGGAGAGCCCCGGTATGAGCCTGAAGATTGATGGGCACACTGATAATGTGGGTAAGGATGATTATAACCAGACATTAAGTGATAACAGGGCTGCATCTGTGAAAACATACCTGGAGAGCAAGGGAGTTGATGCCAGTCGTATTACCGCAGAAGGTCATGGCGAGACCATGCCGATCGCTGATAATAAAACGGCGAAAGGACGTCAGCAGAACCGTCGTTCTGAGATGGTGTTGAGCTACTACAAATAAATAAAAGAACCTTTTATAAATGAAATGTTCCGGTTGCAAAACCGGGACATTTTTTTTGTAAGCGGGACATTTTAAAAACCGCACATATCTTTCGATCAATTGTTTTTTGATCCTTTTCAGTTTGGCTTTCTTCGCCTTTCTTCACAAAATAAATTCAAACATATTCATCCATCCCGGCAGGTTACTTTCACTAATATCGAATAACCAGGCAAGTGCCAGCCTTTTTTTGGGAAAGCCGTTAGATTTGGTGAGATCGTAGCGATATCTAATTTATAAGGATTGCAAAAAACCGAAGCTTGCAGGTCGTAATTCCACCAAAAATTTACAAGGCTTACCAACTTCGATTACGGAAAAGCTGTTTGACAGATGGTTCAGCAGCAACTGACTGCCCGGGCTGTAGTGTATGGATTGTTTAACCCAAGTTTACTTGTACTTCGTCTTCCAGGAAATTAAATTTCCCGGAATAGGTTTAATGATAGAGTAATCCCAAGCCACTGCCATCCGCTCATGCTACAACTATAAGGGTACATGCTCCATTGTTATCGGCATGGGTTTTAAAAAGTCAGCTGGTCTTTTTGTAAGGGTTGTATGTGCTAGATTCCATCCTGCAAACGTTTAAGAAATATCAGTAATCAAACGCACCTGGACTTATGTGTTTGAGTAATTTAACCCGTAAAAAGCCCGCTATGGTTCCATTTTATCCACAGCCCCGATTAAGAAAGGAGAGCGTCTTAATTATCCGCTTTTTTCCCTACCTTTGCGCCTCCAAAACCGTAAGGTTTTTTCATCGTAATAAACATCTGAAAATAAAGCAGTCATGGCAGATTTAAAATTTCAAAGAAACTTTGGTATCGCCGCTCACATTGATGCAGGCAAAACCACAACGACAGAACGTATCCTTCGATACACAGGTATGATTCACCGGATCGGTGAAGTGCATGATGGAGCTGCTACCACCGACTGGATGGAGCAGGAAAAAGAAAGAGGTATTACTATTACTTCAGCAGCCGTTAGCTGTCAGTGGAATTTTCCAACCAATAAAGGAAAGGAATTTGCTGATACTAAGAAGTATTCTTTTAATATTATTGATACACCCGGTCACGTGGACTTTACCGTAGAGGTGGAACGTTCCATGCGTGTACTGGATGGTTTGATCGCCTTGTTTTCTGCTGTAGATGGTGTGGAGCCACAGTCTGAAACTGTATGGCGCCAGGCTAACCGTTATGGAGTTCCCCGTATTGGATTCGTAAATAAAATGGATCGTGCAGGTGCTGACTTCCTGAT
Organism: Bacteroidota bacterium; assembly: GCA_034408705.1. GTDB lineage: Bacteria > Bacteroidota > Bacteroidia > Chitinophagales > Chitinophagaceae > JJ008. Next base: position 2,004 of record JAWXCO010000175.1, on the reverse strand, counting down.
GGTGGTTAAGCAGGTAAAAGATATGCTGGGTTCAAAAGCGGTTCCCTTACAGTTGCCGATCGGTGCCGAAGATGATTTCGTAGGGGTGGTTGACCTGATCAAAATGAAAGGGATCATCTGGCATATGGAAACTGAAGGAATGACCTTTGATGAAATTGAAGTGCCGGCCGATATGCTGGAAGAAGCAAAAGAATGGAGAGCCAGCCTGGTAGAAGCTGTTGCAGAATACGATGATAAGCTGATGGAGAAATTCTTTGATGATCCTAACAGCATTACCGAGGATGAAATGCATGAGGCTATCCGTAAAGCTACCGTTGACCTTAGCATCGTTCCGATGATGTGCGGCTCTTCGTTCAAAAATAAAGGCGTACAAACTGCATTGGATGCCGTTTGCCGTTACCTGCCTTCCCCGATTGATATTCCTGATACCGTAGGTACTAATCCTGATACCGGTGAACCTGAAACAAGAGCAGCAGATCCTAAAGCTCCGTTTGCAGCATTGGCATTTAAGATCATGACCGATCCATTCGTAGGTCGTCTTGCGTTCTTCCGGTGCTATTCTGGTCACCTGGATGCAGGTTCTTATGTGTTGAATGTAAGAAGCGGAAAAAAAGAACGTATCAGCCGTATCATGAAGATGTTTGCGAATAAGCAAAACCCAATTGACTTTATCGAAGCAGGTGATATTGGTGCAGCCGTGGGTTTTAAAGAGATCAAAACTGGTGATACCCTTTGCGATGAAAATCATCCGATCACATTGGAGAATATGTTCATCCCTGAGCCGGTTATCGCTGTTGCTATCGAGCCGAAGACACAGGCTGACGTTGACAAAATGGGTATGGCTATCTCTAAGCTTGTGGAAGAAGATCCTACACTGCGGGTTAATACAGATGAAGAAACAGGGCAGACGATCCTTCGTGGAATGGGTGAGTTACACCTCGAGATCATTATCGATCGTATGCGTCGTGAGTTCAAAGTAGAAGTAAACCAGGGAGCTCCCCAGGTGGCTTATAAAGAAGCATTCAATATTACTATTGAGCACCGTGAGACGTTGAAGAAACAAACTGGTGGTCGTGGTAAGTTCGCTGATATCCAGTTCGCACTTGGTCCAGTTGATGCAGAATGGAAAGCAGAAAACCCTGATAAGCATTACCAGTTTGTTAACGGATTGTTTGGCGGATCAATTCCTAAAGAATTTGTTCCTGCTATCAGCAAAGGTTTTGAAGCATCAATGACAACTGGTGTGCTGGCAAGCTACCCTGTTGATAACATGAAGATCCGTGTATTCGATGGTAGTTTCCACGCAGTTGACTCTGATGCGATGTCATTTGAATTGTGTGCAAAACAAGGTTTCCGTGAAGCAGCAAGAAAAGCAAAACCTGTTTTGCTGGAGCCAATCATGAAAGTGGAAGTAATTACTCCGGCCCTGTACATGGGTGATGTGACTGGTGACCTGAACCGCCGCCGTGCAATATTAGAAGGTATGGATACCCGTGCCGGTGCAGAGGTTATTAAAGCCAAAGTACCATTGAGCGAGATGTTTGGTTATGTAACACAACTTCGTTCTTTAAGTTCTGGACGAGCATCAAACACTATGGAATTCTCTCATTATTCTCCTGCGCCAAACAATATCGCTGAAGAAGTGATAGCGAAGGTGAAAGGGAAAGTGAATGCTTAGTTGACATAAACCAATTGAAAATAACATCCCGTCCCGCTTTAAGCAGGGCGGGATTTTTTATTCACAAAACCCACAATACTTAATCCTGATCAAGATGATTTTTTTCATGGCATTGTGTTTGATAAATATCACCGTTTACCCCTCGTTTTTAGAGCCAATTTTTTTGCTCAGGTTAAGGCCTGGTTATGGAAAACGTAATTTTAAAAAAAGGATCTATAAAAGGTCCTTTTTTTTGTGCGTCAGGCACGTATATCAGCTATAGGGTGCAAGTCCCGAATACGCTTTACAGTAGGGAGTATTAGCCAATAGCAAGGGTGTCCATCGTG
>JAWXCO010000174.1:0-57592 GCA_034408705.1 Bacteroidota bacterium | reverse complement strand
TTACACCTTGGTGCGTGTCTCACGCACCAACTCTTACACCTTGGTGCGTGTCTCACGCACCAACTCTTACACCTTGGTGCGTGTCTCACGCACCAACTCCACGAAGCACGGCTTATTATAGTACCGGCTGTTTGCAAACAAACCGGAGACTATGCAACTGCTTATCTGTGTTACAAAAGTAGAGAGGCTGCCGGATGGAAGCAGAAAGCCCGGAGTGTAGCGAGGACTTGGAGCGTACAGCCGGAACAGGTGCTGAGATTAGAGCCGGACGATGAAGGCCCCGTTAACTAAAATTTGCATCCATGCTAAAAGATATTTGTACAAATGCAGGTAGTTACTTGAAGAAGAAAGTATAACAACGGTTTCTTTATACGGGCAGCGTTTATACTTTCCCAAAAACGCTTAACTTCGAATCTCAAATAGTTGCATAACTAACTAATTTTTCCGACCTCACCGGCCTGCGGACCGAGAGGCTAAAAAAGACAATATGAAACGTACAATTAAGAAAGTAGCCGTTCTCGGCAGTGGCGTAATGGGTTCAAGAATTGCCTGTCATTTTGCGGGCATTGGTGTGCAGGTATTATTATTAGATATTGTTCCCAAAGATGTTGCCGCCGACGCCAGGCCAGCAGAAAGAAATAAGATCGTGAATGATGCACTGACTGCCGCTATTAAAAGCAACCCCTCTCCTGTTTATCATAAAGACGTTATCAAAAAAATAAGCACCGGCAACTTTGATGATAACATGAAAGATATTGCCGCCTGCGACTGGGTTATTGAAGTGGTGGTAGAACGACTGGATATAAAACAAAAAGTGTTTGAGCAGGTAGAAAAATACCGTAAGCCCGGAACGCTGATCACTTCCAATACCTCTGGTATTCCCATTCACATGATGGCCGAAGGCCGGAGTGATGATTTTAAAAAGCATTTCTGTGGCTCCCATTTTTTCAATCCACCGAGGTATTTACGGTTACTGGAAGTCATTCCAACTCCGCATACTGACCCGGAAATCATTGATTTCTTAATGAATTATGGGGATTTGTATTTAGGCAAAACCACCGTGTTGTGTAAGGATACTCCTGCTTTTATCGCTAACCGTGTCGGTGTATTTGGTATGATGGCCATCATGCATATAAAAGAAAAACTACAACTCAGCATTGATGAAATAGATGCCTTAACGGGTCCGATCATTGGCCGTCCTAAATCTGCTACATTCCGTACCGGTGATGTTGTTGGTTTAGATACCCTGGTTAAAGTAGCCAGGGGTGTTGCTGAAAATTGTCCCAATGATGAAGCGAGAGACCAGTTTATCATCCCCCCCTGGCTGGATAAAATGATTGCCAATAACTGGCTGGGTGATAAAACGGGCCAGGGATTTTTCAAAAAAATGCCCCCATCCCCTAAAGGGGAGAAAGAAATCCATACACTGGATTTGGAAACCATGGAATATAAACCGAGAACTAAACCAAAATTTGCAACCCTAGAAGCAGCCAAACCGATTGACGACCTGTACACCCGTTTAAAAATGCTGGTAAGCGGGCAGGATAAGGCTGGTGAGTTCTATCGTTTATTCCATTATGGATTGTTTTCTTATATATCGCATCGGATACCCGAGATCAGCGATGAACTGTACCGGGTAGACGATGGTATGATGGCCGGCTTTGGGTGGGAGATCGGTGCTTTTGAAAGCTGGGATGTATTGGGTGTTGCCAAAACAACCGAAGCCATGAAAGCAGCCGGTTATAAAGTGGCTCCCTGGGTAGAGGAAATGATCGCTGCCGGTAACAAATCTTTTTATAAGGTAGAAGGCGGTAAAAAATATTGTTATGATCCCGCTTCTAAAAGCTATAAAGCGCTCCCAGGTGCTGAAGCCTTTATCGTGATGAGCAATTATGCAGATAAACAAATCTGGAAAAACGGAAGTTGCCGTCTCTATGAATTGGGTGATGATGTACTTGGGCTGCAATGGTTCACCAAAATGGGAAGCATTGGCGGTGATGTATTAAGTGGTATTCAAACAGCGATCGATAAAGCAGAAAAAAGCTACAAGGGTTTGGTCATTGCCAATGAAGGAACCAATTTCTCTGCTGGTGCCAATGTAGGTATGATCTTTATGCTGGCCATTGACCAGGAATATGATGAACTGGATATGGCGATCCGGTTATTTCAAAACACGATGATGCGGGCCCGCTATTCCTCTATTCCTGTAGTAGTAGCCCCGCATGGCCTTGCCCTGGGAGGTGCCTGCGAACTTAGTTTACATGCGGACAAAGTTTGTCCTGCTGCAGAGACCTATACCGGTTTGGTTGAATTAGGTGTGGGCCTGATCCCCGGTGGTGGTGGTACCAAAGAATTTGTACTACGGGCTTCAGATGAAATGCATGAAGACGAACCGGAAACCATCACCCTAAAAAATCGTTTCCTTTCAATTGCTACGGCCAAAGTAGCTACTTCAGCACAAGAAGGTTTTGGTTTGGGTGTTTATAGAAAAGGATTGGATGAAGTAGTGATGAACCAGGGCCGCCGGATCGCAGAAGCTAAAAAATCGGTGATTGAGATCTTTGACAGCGGTTACACGGCTCCTGTACAACGAAAAGATATAAAAGTGTTGGGACAGTCTGCCCTCGGGGCACTCTACTCCGGCATCCATGCGATGCGGACCGCCAATTATGCGACCGAACATGATTCGGTCGTTGCCAAAAAACTGGCCTATGTTATGTGCGGTGGTGACCTCAGTGAACAGACCCTGGTTTCCGAACAATATTTACTGGACCTTGAAAGAGAGGCTTTCCTTTCTCTCTGCGGAGAAAAGAAAACCCTGGAAAGGATTCAGAGTGTGTTGAAAAGCGGAAGACCGGTGAGAAATTAGTGTGGGGAAGCCGGAACTCCCGTTCCGGCCTAATCAAATAAATTGTGGGGTGTCCTTAAAAGATTTCAGGAAATTTGTTCGGTAGACTAAAAAGAATCAGAACCCCATTTTCTTTAATCCAAACGGAACGGGAGTTCCGTTTTCTCATATGGATGAAAAATATTTCTATAATAGGAAATTACCCCACTTGCAACCGCCAGAAGGAACTTTTTTTATTACCTATCGCCTGGCGGATTCTTTACCCCTGGCCGTAATTAAGGATTTAAAAGAAAAATATAGTTTTCAGAAAAATCTACCCGATAACCAATCCCAGGAACGTAGAGAAGAACTAAGAGAAGAATATTTTGAAGCATTTGAAAATGCGTTGGAAAAGAACCCAAATGAACCACATTGGTTGAAAAATGACTCCATCGCATCCGATGTAATAGATTCATTACTATTCAACGACGCCAGGGAGTACAGGCTATGGTCTGCCTGACTGATGAGTAATCATGTACATATTTTACTTTCGACTTTACCTGGAAGCTCACTACTCAATAAAATATTACAGAATCATAAAAAATTTACGGTTGTCCAGTGTAACAAAATATTAAACCGATCCGGCGCTTTTTGGGCTGAAGAAAGCTATGATACGCTAATAAGGAATAGCATTCATTTTTTTCGGTCAGTCAATTACTGTATCCAGAACCCTGTAAAGGCTGGAATTGTTAAAATTTGATGGACTGGAAATGGACCTACCTGCAGCGGGATTTAAAAAAGGATTACCTGCTGGATAAAACAGGCGGCTAAAACCCATTTTTGTTTAATATCTTTCATCTTTTATAATCAAACGGAACTGGAGTTCCGTTTTCCTAAACTAAACCTCATCACATGCAAGCAAACGTTATTGATTTCGCCAAAGACCGGGTCATTTATAATATCTCCGGCTGTACCAAAGAAGAACTGGATAACAAATTGAACCTGTTCTTTACATCAGAAGGTTATAAACTAAAATCAACAGAAGGAGAAACCACCACTTTTACAAAAGGCAACCGGGTTATGCGAATCTTGTTCGGGGCTTTTGTAAAATACCACAAACAAAGTGTGATCATCAAGAATGAGGGATCATTGTATTCCGTCATGCTCCACAAAGATTCTACGGGTATGTCCGGTGGATTGATCGGTATGAACCAGGTAAAAAAAGAATTTGCCCGGCTCGCCGATGCTTTCAAAGCTTATTTTAGTAATTAAGTTATTAGTTGAATGATCTAAATTAAAGCGGTATGAAAAAAATATTTCTTTTTGCTGCGTTGCTGTCAACAATTGTTGTGACTGCACAGCCCAATTTATCTGGAGCCTATGGCTATTCTTTCAAACCGGAAGGTCCTACCGGAAATGATAAACAAGCAACCGGGCCGGCAGGTAAACTTGTTTTGTTGAGAATGGAGGGCAATAAATACCGGTTCTGGTTGGATGTAACGATTGGTTGGCCTAATTATAATGTAGGCGAAACCGATGGTACCATCAGTTTTGTAAATGATACGGCTTCGTTTGATAACACTTTTGAAGAAGCGACCACCCCCTGTGTCCTGAAATTTAAAATAACAGGCACTACTATTACCATTAATAGTATGTCCACCTCCTTCAATTGTGGTTTTGGTAATGGTGTCAATGCAGATGGGGAATATAAAAAATTAAAGATCCAGCCGATATTGAATAATGCCTGGCTTAAGAAAGAATATACCCAGGCCTCCACTGTAGTTGTTACGGCCGGTAAGGCGGAGCTTTTCCAGGACGAAAATGCCCTGCACTCTTTTGCGCCACAGCAATCCTTTGTAAAAGGTGATAAATTACTCAGCATTGCGGAAACAGAGAAGACCGTTTACACAGAATTTATTACCACCAAAGGCCAACTCATGTATGGTTGGATCAAAAAAACAAATCTCAAAACGGTCGCAGACTAACGGCCATGGGTACTGTTGAATTGGACAATCGCCAACTGGTCATCTTTTCTCATATTATTACCTATGGCAATGCCGCTGATCCTGTACTCACAGCAATGATGCGGGATGAAATAGAAACGATGTGGAATGAACCCTGCGGGAACTTGAATTTCGGTGGACAGCCGGTTGACGTTCGTTTCTCCATTAGCGCTTCCTTCCAGCCTTCCCTTACCGATATTGATATTTACCAGAACCTTGACCCCCGGAATAACTATTTCCGTATTGAAAAATTTGCCCATGGAAATATTTCTTTCGTGGACGGACTTGGCTGTAATAGCGGTTATTTTTTATTGGAGAACTTATACAAAGGATCAACTACGGCCGCTCATGAATATGGTCATACCATTGGTCTTGAGCATCCGCATGATCTTGACTTACGGGGAAAAGGGATTCCCGGTATCATGTATCCAAGGGGCACTTTGGTGGATCCTCCCTATCAGTATGAGCCAGATAAACCAGCCGGGGCAAAGGGTGGAACACTTTATCCTATTTACCGGAAAGTGCTGCAGGAAGATATCAGCCATTTAAACCTTGACCAACTTGCATTCGATAATGGGAAAGCCGTGCTGGGTGAGTTTACCAGTGTGTGGCACCCTGATCATGCCGATATAAACCCGGAAGACTTTACATAATGATACATCCTTTCTTGCCGGTATAAAAAATGAACCTCACTTTATTGCTGTAAGTGCCTTTTCAATGGTTGGGAATTCAAACTCAAAGTCTGTATTTTTAATTTTGGCGGCACTAACCGTAGCGCTTTTCAGCACTTCAATGCTCATTTCTCCCAATACGAGCGTCAATACAAATGAAGGAACATGAATTGGAATATAGAAACGTTGCCGGCTTCTGGCCAGGGTTAGTGTCAACTCCTTATTGGAAACCGGGTTGGGGGCTACCGCATTATAAGCGCCCTGCAGGATTTCATTTTCAATAGCTGCTATAAACATTTTGACAAGGTCATCGATATGTATCCAGCTGATGATCTGCTTACCTGTTCCTAAAATAGCGGCTACCCCAAATCGTAATGGTTTTAAAAACTCTTTCAAAGCCCCGCCTTTTTTGCTCAATACAATACCTGTCCGCAACTTCACCAGGCGTACTCCTAAATGTGAAACGGGATCAATACTTTCTTCCCATTGGCGACAGGTATCGCCGAGAAAAGCGGTATCCGCCGGATGGGTTTCTTCGAAAGGATGAAAGTTGGGCACAACAGGGTCAGGGCCATACCACCCGATCGCTGATGAGCTCACTAGAGCTTTCACTTTATGAGGGATTGTCTTCAAACTATGGACCATCATGCGGCTACCGTTTACCCGGCTATCTACGATTTCCTGTTTCCTTTTTTTTGTCCATCGTTTATCTGCCACACCCGCCCCGGCCAGGTGGATGATATAATCTGCTTTGCCGAACGCTTCCTTATCGATCGACTGCTGTTCTATATTCCAGGAGGCATAAGAAAGTTGGCCGGTAGCCGGTTTACCTGCTCCTTCACGGGAAAGAATGATAACGCTGTAACCTTTGGTCAGCAAAGCTTGTCCCAATGCTATACCGATCAACCCGGTTCCGCCTGTTATTAATACTGTTGCCATTTCTACGATTCATTAAAGGTAATTATAAATAACACCGGGAAACGGAATCAGTTCATCCGGCATTTCAGGAGCATACCGGGGTTCATTTGAGTGAGAAAAGAAACCGCTACCTTCATCTTATAATTATTAACGCTATGAGTGTTGTTCTTTCGATCAAAAACCTGTCAAAGTCCTATGGCTCAGTCCGGGCATTGAACGGGGTCTCCTTTGATGTGCCACAGGGAACTGTATTTGGCATCCTAGGTCCTAATGGAAGTGGCAAAACAACCCTCCTAGGGATAGTCATGGATGTGCTGAAAGCCAATAAAGGAGAATTCCTCTGGTTTGGTCAACCCGGTGGCTCACCCAACCAACGCAAAAAAATCGGATCCTTACTAGAGACACCCAATTTCTACAGTTACTTATCCGGTTCCGATAATTTAAAGATCACCCAGGCTATCAGTGGGCGGGGTACCAAAGCTGAGATTGATGAGGTATTAAAAAAAGTGAACCTCTATGATCGCCGCTGGAGTTCCTTCAAATCCTTCAGTTTGGGAATGAAACAACGGCTGGCTATCGGTGCTGCCTTACTAGGCAGCCCCAAAGTGCTGGTACTCGATGAGCCAACCAATGGACTGGACCCGGTGGGTATTTCTGAAATAAGAAAACTAATCATTGAATTAAAAGAACAGGGCCATACCATTATCATGGCCAGTCACCTGCTGGACGAAGTAGAAAAAGTTTGTACCCATGCGGCGATCTTAAAAACCGGGAACCTGGTCATGACCGGTAATGTGGCGGAGATCATGATGGATGAAGACATTGTAGAACTCAGTGCTGCTGATACCAATGCCTTATTATTGGTATTAACAAATATGGGAAAAGAAGTGCTGTTGGATGAAAAGGCAAATACGGTACAGATTATTTTCCCTAAAGGAATGGCAAAAATGGCCGATATCAATCAACACTGTTTTAATAACGGTGTAGTGCTTACGCAATTAGTGTTAAGAAAGAAACGACTTGAAGCAAGATTCTTCGAACTGACAAACAACTAAACTTTTGCCAGGCTCTGGATAACAATGTTTTTCCTGTTCAGCTGGCCGGATCATAATATTAGAAATATGAATACGCTTATACGTACGGAGTGGCTGAAGATGAGAAAGTATAATGCCTTTTGGTGGATCCTGGGTCTTACCAGCCTGGCCTACCCCGGGATCAATTATATTTTTTTCCAGATATTTAATGAAATCGTGGGCAAGCCGACAGAAGCCGGGCAACTGGCCAAAATAATCATTGGCAATCCCTTTAGCTTCCCCGAAGTGTGGCATACTGTGGCATATTCCTCTTCTATTTTTATTTTTCTACCGGCTGTTATCATTATTATGTTCATCAGCAATGAGTACACGTTTCGTACGCACCGCCAAAACATTATAGATGGATGGAGCCGCAGCCAGTTTGTCACCAGCAAACTCGTGGATGTGCTGATCATTTCACTGATCATTACCCTTCTCTTTGTTGCCGTAGCATTGATTGCTGGTTTTGCCAATCATGACCGGCTGATCAGGGATACCTGGGGTATGGCCTATTATATCGGGCTGTTTTTTTTACAAACTTTTTCGCAGTTGTCTGTTGCATTTTTATTCGGATTCCTGGTCCGCAAAGCCTTTATTGCATTGGGTATTTTCCTTTTTTACTTTATCATTTTTGAGCCCATTATGGTGGGGCTGCTGAAAAAATATGGGAACGATGCCGGCCGTTTTTTCCCACTGGAAATTTCTGACCGGATGATACCGGTACCTGCTTTTATCGGCAAAATTGATGCGGAAGCTTATACCAAATCACTGGACACCATTCCCCAATATGTTATAATGAGCATAGTTCTTACGGCCATCATCTGGGCCATCTGTTACCGGGTCAATAACAAGCGGGATTTAAAGTAAATAAGGTTACTGACAATCAATCAAAAAGAATTTTAGTCGCATTTCATGGCAGTTTATTTACATTTATTTAAAGTTTGGCATCCTGCTTGCCATGAGAGTTTATCCGTCTCTGACATAAGTACCCCACTTTTATAAACTTAAAAATACAGCACCATGAAACGCATCAAAGCCCTGTTGGCCTTAGCTATTATTTGCGGAACAACTATCCATGCACAAAATGTCGCTTTTACCTGCCCTTCCAATATTCTAGTCAAAGCAGAGGAGGGGAAAGAAGGTGCCACAGTTAGTTTCCCGGCATTATCTGCCGAATCAGGAATAGGAACTTTTACACCGGCCTCGGGTTCTTTTTTTCGCCTCGGTTCCCATAGTGTTATTGTTTCTACTGCCGGAGGACAGAAATGCTCTTTCACGGTCACGGTAACAGATAATGAACCGCCGTATTTATCCCCCCTTACTTTATCGAGACTTCAATTATGGCCAGCCAGTAATAAAATGAAAAAAGTAGCCGTGTATTATACATCTTCCGATAATGCAGAGAAAATAAAAACAAGCCTCTCCGTGAGCAGTAATGCTACAGATAGTATCAAAGACTGGGAGATCGAAGATGAAAACCTGGTCCGGTTAAAATCAAGCCGCCTGCCTGATGGTACGGTGAGGATATATACCATTTCTGTTACAGCTACGGATGAAGCCGGTAATAAGACGACAAGAACAACCAGTATTGCTGTTTCAAACACGATGACAGCCAAGCCGGGCCCAAGCCCTTTGCTGCAACAATAAAATAAAAAGAATTAAAATAAAAATGTCCCACATATGCGGGACATTTTATTTATAGTATATCAATAACTTATTTAGCGGCTCCCACTTCTCTGCTGTCCATACCCTCTCCGGGCCTGACCACCGCCGGAGCTTTGCCCCTGCTGTTGAAAATTATTACGCCGTGGTTGAAAAGATGATCTTTGCTGTTGTCGTTGCACCGGAGGCGGTGCGGCATTATTCGCATTCATCACAAAAGGATGCTCATGAATCACGGGAATCAGTTTACCGATCAGTTTCTGAATATCCCTGAGCTCTTCTCTTTCTTCCACACTGCTGAAAGAAATAGCAATACCTGTATTACCAGCCCTGCCGGTTCGACCGATACGGTGTATATAGGTTTCGGGAACATTGGGCAGATCGAAATTAAATACGTGTGTCAGTTCATCAATATCAATTCCTCTTGCAGCAATATCGGTTGCAACCAATACCCGAAGCGTACCATTTTTAAAATCAGCTAATGCGCCTTGTCTTGCGTTCTGCGATTTGTTTCCATGTATGGCAGCAGCTCTTATGTTGCAGCGTTGTAAGATTTTTACTACTTTATCTGCCCCATGTTTAGTACGGGTAAAAACCAATGCAGTTACAATCGCTTTATCCTGTAACAGGTGCAACAGCAATTCTGGTTTCTCCATTTTGCCAACATGGTAGAGGCTCTGTTCTATTTTATCCACCGTAGAAGAGGGAGGTGTGACTTCCACTTTTGCAGGGTTGGTCAATAGTACGCTGGCCAGTTTTTGAATCTCCGGTGGCATTGTAGCTGAAAAGAAAAGGGTTTGTCTTTTTTCGGGTAGTTTCGCAATTACTTTTTTCACGTCATGGATAAAACCCATGTCGAGCATCCGGTCTGCTTCATCCAGTACAAATATTTGAAGTTTGTCCAGGCGAATATAACCTTGTGTCATCAGGTCCAGTAAACGGCCGGGTGTAGCCACCAATATATCAACGCCTCTTTTCAAAGCATTGGTCTGGTGTAGTTGTGATACGCCACCAAAAATAACAGTGTGACGGATACCGGTATGTTTTCCATAAGCAGCAAAGCTTTCGTCGATCTGGATGGCCAGCTCTCTTGTTGGCGTTAAGATCAATACTTTGATGCCTGGCGCCATTGGTTTTTGTTCATGCAGTATCTGCAGAATAGGAATGGCAAAGGCAGCTGTTTTGCCGGTGCCGGTTTGGGCACAGCCCAACAGGTCTTTGCGTTGCAGTACCAATGGTATTGCCTGTTGCTGAATGGGTGTGGGGATCGTGTATCCTTCTGCGGCTACCGCTTTGAGGATAGGTTCAATAATTTCTAATTTTCTAAAAGCCATAAAGGTTTTAAATGTTTAAATCGCAGGTATAACTGCGGATGGAGCTGGCTAAGATGTTGTAGGTTCTGAATCAGCGAAAGTTTGTTCTGTGTACCACCGGCTTACAACCTGCCGTGTCATTTACGTGGAGTAAGGGACAAAGATAAGGGTTTATTTTTTAGTGACCGAAAATGGTGTATTCAGGTATTAATAAAGCCTGTGTCAATACGGATATACTAAAATAAAAAACGACACCCAAAAGTGTCGTCTATTTCGAAATGAATACTTAAGAAAAATCCTTACATATTCTTTTCTTTCATTTTTTCACCTCCTACAGTGGATTTTTTCTTAAGTATCGTTCCCTGCTCATCTATCAGGGTTTTCATTTTATCTTCCCCTTTAGTAAGTTCCAGTTCGTATGCAGTTCTGTTTTTGTCATTTTCCTTATCTATTGAAACAATAGTATACCCCGGGAAATTTGATTGTATACTGCTATTAACTGCTTCCGGCAATCCTGAAAAATTCGTAATCGTGTTCACTGTTCCTATCCAATTATTTTCATTATCATACCAGGTCCAATAGTCATTATTATCCATCTTATAACTGACCATATAATCAGCTGTATCCAATTGAGACCAGCCAGCCCATTCCCAATCAAAAGTATTTACGGGTTCATACCGGCTCCAGCTAACGTTGCTGACAGTTGGATACTTTGTTTCAAAAGATGATTTTGTCGGTTCAGGAACTACAATAGTGGCTGCAACCGGAACTACTTCTGGCATTTTAGTCTCTGTAGTGGTGACATTGGTAGTAGTACCACTTTCTTTTGTGGAACTTTCTCCACATGATGTGGCGAAAACAACTACTGTTGCTATTGCCATCCAATTTCCTGGTTTCATAATTAAAGCGATTTATGTTTAAAATTACCGTTACCGGCATATTTGCAGGATATACCAAGATATTACTGTGCCAGTATAGTGCAGTTGCGACAATATTTTTTTGCAGGCCAATTCGCTCATGTTATTTAGCCATTTGTAACAAATACCTTTGATGGATAAAGCAGTAAGTATCCTGGTAAGTTTTTGTTCGGGAAAATTACCCTGAGTTTATTTATGAGAGAACATTGAAGTTTTATTCAACAATTGCTTCGGCCGGGTCAAAAGAAATATAACCGGTACAGAGCTTTAACTACTGACTCCTGGAACAAAAATTTTATAGCGTAATAAAATTTCACGCAAACAAGGGGAAAATATTCCACGGCCTTGTTTTTGAATGATCAATTTCCTCCTCAAAAAACCATTTTAGCCTTTTATACAATTAACAGTATTGCCTTTATTATATGGTATGCCTTTTGAAAATAAATTTCCAAACTTGAATAACTCCTTAAATCTGTAAAATGAAAAATATATTAATTCTTTGCATGTTATTTATTGTTACCGCCTTCAGTAGCTGTTCCGTGATCGGTGATATATTTAAAGCCGGTGTTTGGGTAGGCGTGCTGGTGGTAGCAGCGGTAATTGGCATAATTATTTATTTTGTTACAAGAGGTTCTGGCAAAAAATAAATTTCGTATTTCTTGCAGGTTTTTTGTCAGACGGAGACCGTCAGACAAAAAACCCTCCGGTAGAAACCGGAGGGAACAACTAAAAAACACTAGCTATAAATGCTAAGGGTTTCATTGGAACGAACTGCGTTAACAGCCCTTCGCCTGGCGCAGGGCCTAGTCGGGTTTCTTCCCGTCTAAGAAAGTATTAATGGTGCTGATCTGTGTTTGATTGTTTTGGTCAGTCTTGACCTCGTAGCTGCTGTAGAAATTTTCAACCTGGGAATTGTTATTATACAATTCCATGTTGCGGCGGATATATGCCGGCACGGTTTCAAACTCATTATTGGGGTCAGCAGCGTTAACGTTGAAAGACAAGTTTCGCAACTTGTGCAATCGCTCTGCTGCCCTACGTTTTTGTTCTTCGGTTTCGTCCTGCAGTGCAGAATCCTCAACCTCCGGGAACAAAGGTGTCTGAGCCTGGTGGGCCAACGGCATATCCGCCGCAGGAATGTCATCTCTTACTATCATTTGCATTTGCAATTCAAGGAGTTCTTCCTCGTCATTGCTGGCAAGTTTAGAAGAGACCGGTTCTTCGGCAGAAGTCATTGAGGTAACGACCTCTGGTTTAGATTCTGCGTAGATATTGGACGGTCTGGCCAGATAACCACCCGCTGCTGCAGGCAACGGGCTTATCGTACTACTAGTACTATTTTTCATGCTGCCTATGAGCTCAGCATCGGTTTTGTTGATGGTTACGGAAACAGGTTTTCGTTGTGGCATCGAATTTATACTTTCATCTTTTCCTACAATTGACAATTTACCAACAGTAGTTATACCTGTGTTTTGTTGAGTAGTATTACTAAGTATTTTTTCCTGCTGCATCATCACCGGTTCAGGCTCCGCTGGTTGCAGTTCAAAGTGGATGATGGTTGGCTCTTCTTCCTGTTTCAGGTCGGTGAAATCAATGACCGGTGCTTGAATAAGGGGGATATCTTCTACCAGTTTCGGCATCAGGTAATCTGATTGTTCTTCCCGAGCCCCCTCAGCAGCAGGTTGTAATGCTTCTTCCATGGCTTCCATTTCCCTTTCAATTACCATATCAGCTAATTGCAGTTTTACAACAGGAGCTTTTGGCTCTTCTTTCTGGCGCAATACCATAACGATCTTTTCTTCCGGCTTGGGTTCTTCCTTTTTTACTACTGGTTTGGCAAATGGATCTTTATGCTCAAAACCAGTTGCGATCAAGGTAATACCAATGCGGTCCGCCAGTGTGCTGTCATAGCCCATTCCCAGGATAACATCGGTATCCTCACCCGCCTGTGTCAAAAGGTAGTTCTGTATCACTTCCACTTCATCCATGGTAAACTCATGCTCACCGGCTGCTGAGTTAATATTGATGAGGATCCATTTAGCTCCACGGATCTCACTATCATTCAGCAATGGTGAATTCAAAGCTTCTTCGATCGCTTTCTGTGCCCTGTTCTCACCGGAGGCTTCTGCATTACCCAGGATGGCCACACCACCATTGCGCATTACGGTGCATACATCTGCAAAGTCAACATTAATCTGCCCCGTACTATTGATCACATCGGTGATACATTTAGCTGCGGTGGCCAATACATTATCCGCTTTTTCAAATGCTTCCCGCATTTTTAAATTTCCGAACTGGTGACGCAGTTTATCATTGCTGATCACCAGCAGGGTGTCTACGTAGCCTTTCAATATTTTAATACCTTCTTCCGCTTGCTGTTGCCGTTTCTTTCCTTCATAGGCAAAAGGAGTAGTAACGATACCAACAGTAAGGATACCCAGGTCTTTACAGATCTTGGCAATAATGGGCGCACCCCCCGTTCCGGTACCACCACCCATACCAGCAGTGATGAAAGCCATCTTGGTGTTCACTTCGAGGATGCGTTTGATCTCTTCCAACGATTCTTCTGTAGCCTGTCGCCCGATATCCGGGTTGGCACCGGCACCCAATCCTTGTGTAAGATGAGGTCCGAGCTGTATCCGGTTGGGTATACCGCTGTTGGCTAATGCCTGTGCATCCGTATTACAGATTATAAAATTGACGCCTTCAATTTCCTGGCTGAACATGTGGTTCACTGCATTTCCTCCACCGCCGCCTACGCCGATCACTTTCAGGATGGATGATTTTTCTTTTGGCAAATCGAAATGTATCATAAGTGTTGAATTGAAGCCCCGCCTCCACCCTCTTTGGTAGTAAGAGTAAGACCCGAAGCTGTTGATAATTGGGTTAGTTGTTTTTCCCGAAACAGTTTATATGTTATAAGAACTATTGAACTTTTACACTCCCAACTCTCCGCCACGGCGGAGGGTTAGTGGACTTTTTTATAATTTTTTATCTTCTTCTTCCTTGAACAGGTCAATGATACCATCCTTGAATTTGCCCCAGAAGCCCGTCAGGCTTTTCCTTCTCTTCACTTCTTTTTCGCTTACTTCCTCTTCTGTTACAACCACTACTTCTTCCTGCGTATTATTTTTTAATCCTTCCGGCACTTCCACTTTGCGGTATTCCTTTTCAAATTGTTTACGGTTATGTTCGTAATCATCATATCCTTTCAGGATAAGACCGATACAGGTAGAATAAGTTGGTTTGGCCAATTCTTCAATATGGCCACCGGCAAGATGTTCGTTAGGGAACCCGATCCTTGCCGGTAAGCCTGTTACATATTCAGTGAGTTGTATAAGGTGTTTTAATTGTGATCCGCCACCGGTGAGGATGATACCACCATTCAGCATGCGGTTCTCCAAACCAACCTGCTTCAGATGATAGGTCACGAAATCCATGATCTCGCTCATTCTTGCCTGGATGATATTGGCCAGGTTCTTCACACTAATCTCCTTGGCCGGCATTCCCCGTAATCCCGGAATGGTGATATAGGCATTTGATTTTGCCTCATTAGCAAGGGCACTACCAAACTGCACTTTCATTTGCTCCGCCTGTGTTTTCAACACACCGAGTCCGGTTTTAATATCATTGGTGATATTCTCTCCTGCAAATGGAATCACAGCTGTATGTTTTAAAATACCCTCATAAAAAACTGCCAGGTCAGTAGTACCACCACCGATATCTACAATGGCAACGCCTGCTTCCAGGTCTTCCTGTCCCATAACGGCTGAAGAAGAGGCCAGTGGTTGCAACACTAAATCTTTGGTATACAGTCCGGATTTTTCAACACTGCGGTTGATATTCTTAATAGCGTTCTTATCACCGGTAATGATATGGAAATTGGCCCCGATCTTCACTCCACCATAACCGATCGGGTTAGGTATATTCTGAAAATTATCTACGGTAAACTCCTGTGGTATTACGTCTATGATCTGGTCACCCGCAGGAATATACGTTTTGTATTGATCATCGATCAGCTGGTCAATTTCCCGTTGGGTGATCTCTTCGTCTGTCTTTTGCCTGACGATATCACCCCGGGTCTGTAAACTCTTGATGTGATGCCCGGCAATACCGACATACACTTCATTGATGTCGAGGTTGGGGTTGGAAGCAAAACAATTTTCCAAAGCACTTTTGATGGCTTTGATGGTCTCATCGATGTTCAGCACCTGGCCGTGCTTCACACCATTGGAGTTGGATTTGCCGAATCCAAGTATCTCCAGCTTGCCGAACTCGTTTTTGCGCCCGGCAATTACTGCGATCTTGGTAGTTCCAATGTCCAGACCGACAATAATGGGTTGTTCGTTGTTCATAGTTGTTGTTTTTAGTTGTTGTTGTTTTTATCGAAATCGTTGTTCTGAGTTTATCGAAGTATTAGTTGTATCCGCCATCTTCTTTCTCTACTGTTGTCTTCTTTGGCATTACCGCCTTTGGCTCTTTCTTTTTCTCCACCGGTTTGGGCGTAACCACTTTCACAGGTTTGGGCTTAGCCGTGTTTGTCTGGAATGTTTTATCAGTTTTGTTTTCATTTTCCTTCTTCTCCCCCGTGATGGGCAAAGAAGATTTCAAAGGGTTGGGACTCTTATTGCTCTTAGGGTTAGTCTCATTCTTATCTTGTAAGGATGGATCAGCAGCAGTGGCCGAATCAGGTTCGAGTTTTACTATTGGTGCCATAGCCCTGATCACGGTATCATTTTCTGCTTCGATGGACTGGCGTAATAATTTCTCTACATTTCTCCGCAGTTGTATGGAATCGATTTTTGCGTTACCTGCATATTTTGATACCACTACCTGTCCTTTATATTGTACATCGATCACTTTATATTTGTCAAAGCCCGTCTTGCTTAATACCTGTTGATAAAACACCATCAGCCGGCGAAATTTTTTTTGGATGTCATCACCATTCCCGAGCTTCACCAGGTGGTTACCTACAACAGGAACCATTTCAAAATTCCGTTCGGGAGTAATATCTATTTGGGCCACCTGTGACATCCAGAAAGGATCGTTGATAATATAATTTGCTGTCATCCGTACATCATTAAGCAGTATACTATCCGCAGCTGATAATTTTTTCTTATCCGGGAAACCGGTGAAGACCGGTACTCTTGCACTTAATTTTTCCGATAAGGGCATTTTTCTTCCCAGGCTATCGATATAAAAAGAATTTCCGCTAATGGTAAATAGTCTTGCTACAGGCTCCTTCTCCGTTACTGTGATATGCAGTACATCCCGGTTATCAAAATAGAGTTCTGCTTCATCGATCCACGTATTATCTTCCAGCATCTGCTCCAGCTCATGGAGTTTGAAGGAAGCTACCGGTTCTCCTTTTATCGCTCCTTTGGTGGCTGTCATCAACAGTTGTTCCACATCTTTACTGTCGATAAAGAAATTATTCTGCACTCCATTCAGCGCAATGATATAATCCTGGCACTCTCCCCTGTTCTTCTTGCTGATGGCCGCCAATAATAAGGTGAACATACCTGCCCCGATGCAGAGCCAGACTGCAACAAAAAGTATTTTCCGTATGGTTGTTTTTGCATTCACTTATTATATGTCTTTTAATTCGTTCTTTATCGGTTCTACCAGCATGTCAATATCGCCGGCTCCTGCTGTTATTAATATTTCTCCAAACTCCCTGTTTACTGTTGGTTCAAATTCCTTCTTCACCCAATCCAGCACTTGTTCTTTTGTCATCACACTTTTATTTTCCTTTTTCATCCTATTCAGGATCATCTCACTGCTTACACCTTCTATTGGCAGCTCTCTCGCCGGGTAAATGGGCAGCAAAATCACTTGATCCGCCAGGTCCAGTACTTCCGCAAATCCATCCACTAAGTCCCTGGTCCGGCTGTACAGGTGTGGCTGAAAGATCACTGTGCATTTTTTCTGGCGGAATAAACTTTTTGCCCCGTTGATCAATGCCTTTAATTCTTCAGGGTGGTGGGCATAATCATCAACAAAAATTAGTCGTTCATTCTTGATGATGTATTCGAACCTTCTTTTTACACCCCTGAAGTTCTCAACCGCCGCTTTGATCTTCTCCTGTTCAATCCCCAAAGAGCTCGCTACTGCAATGGCCGCAATAGCATTTTCCACATTGTGCATCCCTCCCATATTCAGTTTCACATTTTCCAGTTTGATATCATTCATTTTTACATCAAACGCATAGCTTCCATTCATCATCCGGATATTGTCAGCATAAATATGGGCACTCTCATTTTGTAAACTATACGTCAGGTGCTGATCTGATACCAATTCCTTTCCTCTTTTCAATACAAACTGCCGGATCAGCAATCCGCCCGGTTTCACTCGTGTGCTGAAATCAATAAAAGCCTGTTCCATCGCTTCCGGCGTACCATATATATCCAGGTGATCGGCATCCATGGCCGTGATAATGGCGATATCCGGGCTTAGTTTCAAAAAACTCCTGTCGTATTCATCTGCTTCGATCACACAGACATTGTTTTCACTGCTCCAGAAATTCGTTCCATAATTCACCGCTATACCACCCAAAAAAGCATTACACCCAAAGCCACTGTCACGGAGCAAATGCGCTACCATCGTGGTAATAGTTGTTTTACCATGTGTACCTGCGATACATATATTAAAAGAACTTTCGCTGATGATCTGCAACACATCACTTCTCTTCACCACTTTATAACCCTGCTGCCGGTAATACACCAGCTCTTTATGTTCTGCCGGCACTGCCGGTGTGTACACAACGAGGCCTGGATTTTTGGGAGCCCGTTCAACATCCTCATCATAATAAACCACGATACCACTTGCTTCCAGCTCCTTTGTCAGGACCGTCGGTGTTTTATCATACCCGCTTACTTTGACACCGCCGGCATGAAAAAAACGTGCAATGGCACTCATCCCAATTCCCCCAATCCCGATAAAATACACCTCACCCAGTTTTTCAATCCCCTTAAAAGGGGTATTCATAAGGACAGTATTAACTTGTACATTCATATCAGATCAGTCTCAAAACTTCTTCCGCAATTTTTTCATCTGCATCAATTTTCCCCAACGCAGCGATATTATTTTTCAGTTCAGTCTGCTTATCCGTATCCATTGACAATTCGATGGCCATAAAAATCAGTTTTTGCATTACTTCACTGTCCTTTACCATCAATGCTGCGTTTTTATTTACTAACTGCATAGCATTGACAGTTTGATGATCCTCTGTAGCAAAGGGATATGGCACAAATAGAACCGGCTTTTTGGCGGTAGCTAATTCCGCTACTGTCATCGCACCGGAACGGGCCACCACTATATCGGCTGCGGCATAAGCGTATTCCATTTTAGCAATGAAGTCGCTGGCCCAAACAGCTTTTTTCCCTTCTGTTCTCTCCTTTGCCTTTTCAGCATAGGGCTTACCGGTTTGCCAGATCACCTGCAGGCCTGCTTCCAGCAATTTGTCGAGCCCCGCATACACTGCTTCATTAATTGATTTTGCTCCAAGGCTTCCACCAACAAACAGAATCGTTTTTTTCCTTTCTGCCAGGGAAAAAAAATGAATTCCTTCACTCCGTGTTACGGTCATATCTGAAATGGTATTTCTCACCGGGTTTCCCGTGATAATAATTTTTTCTTTTGGAAAAAAATTCTCCATCCCATCAGTACCGGTAAAAATCCTGGATGCTTTCTTTCCCAATAACATATTCGCTTTGCCGGCAAAAGAATTAGACTCGTGGATAAAAGTCTTAATACCCCTGGCCTGGGCAAATCGCAGTACCGGGAAACTCGAATAGCCTCCCACACCAATCGCCGCATCTGGTTTAAATTTTTTGAAGATGGTACGCACCTGCAAAAAACTTTTCACCAGCTTATAAAACAATCCAATGTTTTTTATCAAAGAACTTCTGTTGAACCCCGCAATATCTAATCCTTCAATTTTATAGCCTGCCTGGGGCACTTTCTCCATTTCCATTCTTCCTTTCGCACCTATAAATAATATCTCGATGCTACTATCAATCTTTCTCAATGCATTAGCAATAGCAATGGCGGGGAAAATATGTCCGCCTGTTCCGCCACCTGCTATGATCACTCGCTTAGCCATGAATTTATTTTACTTCAGCAACACTGTTTCCTTCCAGTTGCTCTACATTTCTTGACACACTTAATATGATACCAATGGCGAAGCAGGTAAATATGAAACTCGTTCCGCCCATACTCACGAGCGGCAGCGTTATACCTGTAACCGGAAACAAGTTCACCGTTACTGCCATATTTGCTACCGCTTGTATCGCCAGTGTAAAACTTAATCCCAATGCCAGGAATGCACCAAAAGCATAGGGGCATCGTTTATAGATCCTGATACAGCGGTATAAAAAAACCAAATAAATAAACATGATAAATGCGCCACCAACCAATCCATACTCTTCGATGATGATGGCATAAATGAAATCGTTATAGGCCTGTGGCAAATAATCTCTTGTCGTACTGTTACCCGGCCCCACACCAAAAACGCCGCCTTTGGCAATCGCAATTTTGGCCTGGTTTACCTGGTACGCATCGTTATTAATATCATCCTTACTGCCATAGATAAAACTTTCCATCCGGCCGATCCAGGTATCTACCCGTCCGAATAATGAAGAAGATGATTTGGCTGTTACAGCAACTACCGCATCCTCGTTTTTTGTTTTTCCATGCCGGATCACGGCTGCTGAAATAAGAAATATGATTGGTATCAATGCAATGCCTATTGTAATCAGAATATGGCGGGTG
Source organism: Bacteroidota bacterium (assembly GCA_034408705.1). Taxonomy (GTDB): domain Bacteria; phylum Bacteroidota; class Bacteroidia; order Chitinophagales; family Chitinophagaceae; genus JJ008. The sequence continues at coordinate 37,436 of JAWXCO010000174.1, read as the reverse complement.
CTGACACGGCCGATAAACATTAATAACAAACAACTGGCACCCAGCAATAAGGCTGTAGAAAGATTAGCGGGTGCAATCAATGCACAAACAATGGCCACCGGGGCTAATATTGGTAAAAACCCTTTTTTGAAATCTTTGATCACTTCCTGCTTTTTACTGATCAACCGGGCCAGGTACATGAATAAAGCCAGTCGGGCAAAATCAGAGGTCTGCATCGTCATATTAATAAGCGGGAGTCGGATCCAGCGGCTGCCTTCATTCATCTTCACACCAAAGAACAACGTATAAAACAATAAGGGTAATGAGATAAGGAAGGCGATCTTCGCTGCCTTGGAATAAAAAGTATAATTGACCTGGTGCGCAAAATAGATGACCATGATACCTGCAAGAATAAAAGCTACCTGTTTAAAAAGGTAGATCTCTGTGTTGCCTTTATAATTCTTATAGGCGAGTGAACCGGTGGCACTATATACAGCCAGCAATGACACGAGTGTCAGCAATACCACCAACGCCCAGATCACCTTATCACCTTTTGTTTTACTGAGAAGGTTATTGGTGCTGAAGGTATTCTTCAACTCATTGAACCGTATTTCTTTTGTTGCCTCCATTATTTATTTATAGTTCTTTCACTACTTGCTTAAACTGATTCCCACGGTCTTCATAATTTTTGAACAGGTCAAAACTGGCACAGGCCGGGCTTAACAATACTACATCGCCTTTACCGGCAAAATGAAAAGCCGCATGTACTGCTTCTGCTGCCGTGGCTGTATTCACAATAGTGCTCATCGTATTGCCAAATGCCTCATGGATCTTCCTGTTATCTTTTCCAAGGCAAATGATGGCTTTCACCTTTTCCTTTACCAGCTCATCAATCAATGAATAATCATTTCCTTTATCAACACCACCAAGGATCAACACGGTGGGTTTTGTCATACTTTCCAATGCATACCAGGTAGAGTTGACATTGGTCGCTTTGCTGTCATTAATAAATTCAACACCTCTAACCGTGGCCACATGCTCCATGCGGTGTTCCAGGTTCTGGAAATTCTGGACCGCTTCCCGGATCTTATCCTTCCGGATATCCAGGGTAGTAGCTGCCACACAGGCAGCCATCGTGTTGTATTGGTTATGCTTTCCTTTTAAAGCAAAATCAAATACACTCATATTAGTAAAATCTTGTCCTGTTCTTACGTACATGTCCCCGTCTTTAATAAAGGCCCCGTTTGGTAGTTCTCTTTTCATACTGATTGGCAGTTGGTTAGAATGAATATTGAATTGGTTTAGATATTTCATAGTTACTTCGTCATCGGCGCAGTAGATGAAATAGTCACCCGGCTGCTGGTTCATCGTAATTCGAAATTTGCTGTTGATATAATTTTCAAATTTGTAATCATAACGGTCGAGGTGATCTTCAGTGATATTGGTCAGGATAGCGATATCCGGCTGGAATGTTTTAATATCATCTAGCTGGAAACTACTGACCTCCACTACATACAGGGAACTGGGATTTTCTGCCACCCGTTTGGCGAAAGAATCACCAATATTTCCAACAAGGGCACAATCCAAACCAGCAGTTTTGCAAATGTGATAGGTCAGAGCGGTGGTCGTTGTTTTTCCATTGCTCCCGGTAATAGCAATGATCTTACTAGCACCCTTGAACCGGTAAGCCAGTTCCACTTCGCTGATCACCGGAATTCCCTTCGCTCTTATCTTTTTCATGATGGTAGCTTTCTCCGGTATACCCGGGCTTTTCATCACTTCCTCTGCAGCCAGGATCGTGGATTCGGTATGCTGACCTTCTTCAAAATCAATTCCTGCTTCCAATAGATCGTTACGATACTCATTTGTCAAAGAACTTCCGTCCGAAAGAAATACATCATATCCCTGTTGCTTCGCCAGCAGTGCAGCTCCCACACCACTTTCACCTCCCCCTAATATGATAAACCTTTTTCCCATGTTACCTCACCCTCGTTCTCCCGATTTTATCGGGACAGGGCTTCATATCTTTTTTCTTCTTTAGTACTGACACATCCCTTCATAACAATGCTCAGCGCCAGTAACCGTGTACGGAACACGGCTCTTCATAAGTATTGGATCTTCAAATACAACTGCACCACAATTCGATTAATTCAGAACGCTCGTCTACTAAGGGGTTTGCGGATCGTCTTGGTTTTTCAACAATATATTTTCTCACCCTCTATCCCTTCTCCATGAATGGAGAGGGAAGATGGAATTATCTCAACTTCAGCGTAACGATACTCAATACCACCAATAACACTGTTACGATCCAAAACCTGTTCACAATTTTCACTTCATGGTATCCCTTTACCTGGTAATGATGATGGAGTGGTGCTTTTAAAAAAGCTCTTTTCCCCACTCCAAATCTTCTCTTCGTATACTTGAAATAACCCACCTGAATCATCACACTCAGTGTCTCCACGAAAAACACACCACAGAAAATCGGCAACAACAATTCTTTATGAACGATAATAGCCAGCGAGGCAATGATACCTCCCAATGTCAGGCTACCTGTATCACCCATAAAAATCTGCGCCGGGTAAGAGTTGTACCAAAGAAACCCGATACAAGCACCAATCATCGCCGCAATAAATATGGACAGTTCTCCCAGATCTGGTATATACATGATGTTGAGATAATCTGCAAAGACCAGGTTACCGCTTGCATAAGCGAATATGCCAAGCAATACGCCGATGATTGCTGATGTTCCTGTTGCCAAACCATCCAATCCGTCCGTCAGGTTTGACCCATTCGATACAGCCGTAATGATGAATATGACTATCAATATGTAAAGAACCCAGGTATAATCTCTCCACGAAGCCGGCAACAATTTTGAGTAGTTAAACTCGTGATTTTTCACAAATGGAATAGTTGTTACCGTTGCTATATTCGCTTCAACAAAATATTTTGTACTGTTATTAACCTGCTTTTCAATGAGCACTATACTACTATCTCCCGGCGGCACATCTCCCACATACTCTCTCCAGATTTTTACTTCACTATTAAAGTAAAGTGTAGCGCCTACTGTAATTCCCAATCCCACCTGCCCTAAAATTTTAAACCATCCTGCCAATCCATCTTTTCCACCCTTTGTATACTTCTCCCCTTTTTGTTGTGCTAATCTTTTGCCTCTCAGTTTTAAGTAATCATCTATAAAACCTATGATACCCAGCCACACGGTACTGATCAGCATCAGCTGCACATATATTTTTGTCAGGTCCGCCAACAACAATGTTGGAATAAGGATAGCCAGGATGATGATAATACCTCCCATCGTGGGTGTACCAACCTTCTTTTCTTCTCCCGGCAATCCTTCGTTTCTGATACTTTCGCCGATCTGTTTTTTTTGTAAGAACTTAATTAATTTTTTCCCGTAGAATGTTGTAATAAACAACGACAACAAAACCGCCAGCAACAATCTGAAAGTGATAAATTCAAAGAGACGGCTCCCCGGGAATTTTATTCCTTCACTATTCAGCCAATCAAATAAATGATAAAGCATCGTTGGTTACTGGTTACTGGTTAATCTCCTTATTTCAATTTTTTCCTGCTTCAATTTCCGTTTGCTACTTTTATACACTCACATTCCCCATCTATTCAATCTTTCAATCATTTGCCTAACAACTCAAACATTTCCTTTACTACTTCCTTATCATCAAAGTCATTCCTCACGCCTTTTATTTCCTGGTACTTCTCATGTCCTTTTCCCGCTATCAGTACAATATCTTCCGGCTTCGCTAAACTTATGGCCGTCTTTATCGCTTCTTTCCGGTCAACGATCGATATATATTTTCTTTTTGCGGCGGCACTTAATCCTTCTTCCATGTCTTTGATGATCTGTGCCGGGTCTTCACTTCTTGGATTATCACTGGTAAAAATGGCTTTGTCGCTGTATTCACAGGCCGCTTCTGCCATTACGGGTCTTTTGGTTTTGTCCCTGTCACCTCCACATCCAACCACTGTTATCACTTGTTCAAATCCTCTCTTCAATTTCTTAATTGTTGCCAGCACATTTAAAAGCGCATCTGGTGTATGTGCATAATCCACGATCGCAATCACTTTATCTTTTGCCGATACCAGGTAATCGAATCTCCCCTCTGCTCCTGTCAACACACTTAAGGCGGTCAGCACTTCCTGTTTATCTTCTCCCAGACAAACTGCAGCACCATACACGGCCAGGAGGTTATAGGCATTGAACTCACCGATCATCCTGAAATGCACTTCCACATCGTTCACCGTCATGACCAAACCTGACAGGTTGTTATCAAGAATTTTTCCTTTGAACTCGGCCAGGGTCTTCAGACTGTAGTAATACTTTTTGGCATTCGTATTCTGCAGCATTACCATTCCTCTTTTATCATCTGCATTGCTGATGGCAAAAGCTGATGAAGAGAGGCCGTCAAAGAAGGCTTTCTTTACCCGGATATATTCATCAAAAGTTTTGTGATAATCCAGGTGATCATGCGTGATATTGCTAAAAATGCCGCCTGCATACTGCAAACCAGTGACCCGGTGCTGGTGTATAGCGTGTGAACTTGTTTCCATGAACACATGCGTACATCCTGCTGAAACCATCTGACTTAATAATTGATTAAGGCTGATAGCATCTGGTGTGGTATGCGTTGCCGGCACCACTTTATCCCCGATCTGATTTTCAACAGTGCTTAACAATCCGCAGTTATATCCCAATCTTGTAAAGAGCTTGTATAATAAAGTTGCAATAGTTGTTTTGCCGTTGGTCCCCGTAACTCCCACCAGTTTTACTTTTTCTGACGGGCGTCCGTAAAAATTATTCGCCATAAAGCCTGCAGCGGCCGCACTATTTTCTACCTGCACATAGGTGAGTTGTGAGTCCGGAGTCCGGAGTCCGGAGTCTTCATACACAATCACCGTTGCGCCATTCTCAATTGCCTCCTCAATGAACTGGTGTCCGTCTGCTGCCGTTCCTTTCACTGCTACAAATGCACTTCCCGGCTTATTCTTTCTCGAATCGATCTGGATATCATTCACTTCAACTGATGTACTTCCTGCAACCGACCTGATATTTACCTTATATAGTATATCGCTTAACAGCACATCATTTTTCCTGCCTAAGCCGGCAGGCAGGCTTTAGCTCAATTCCAAAATGACCGTTATTCCTTTCGCCAACGCTGTTCCCGGGGCAACAGACTGCATCGATATTTTTCCCCGTCCTCTTATCGCCACTTTCAATCCCATGTTTTCCAGTAAGTACACAGCATCCTTCAATCCCATACCCCGCACATTCGGCATTACCTGCTGCCGGACCGTTCTTGCTTTTACTACGGGTTGACCCACAGGGTCCTGAGGATAGTTGCTGGTGTATACGGTTGCCCAATTATTTTGCGCCACCGAATCCCGGTAGGGCATATTGAGTGTGGTGAAAACATTCTTGATATCTTTTGTAAACCCGGCATAGAAAAAACCAGCACTATCTTTTGCAGCCGCATACAGAGAAGGATTCTTCTTCTCCACATACATGGCATAAAGTTTTGTTGAGATCTCTTTGAATACCGGTGCCGCCAGCGTACCACCATAGTGTGAAGCCGCATGTGGTTTGGTGCGGATCACTACGATACAGGTGTATTGGGGTTTATCGGCCGGAAAGTAACCGACAAATGTGGCCTGGTAAACGCCATGTGCATACTTGATCGCCCCGTCTGATACGTGGGCCGTCCCTGTTTTTCCAGCTACCGCAAAAGGCATTCCTGCCAACGCTCTTCTCGCCGTACCTTCTGTTACCACCGCCCGCATAGACCCCTGTGCATCTTTTATCACGGATGGCTTACAGATATTTTCATCCATGACGGTGGGCTGAAATTGTTTGCTGATTACCCCATTACTCTGAATACTATTCACGAGGTAAGGCTTCATCATTTTCCCGTTATTGGCTACGGCATTGTAAAGCGTTAAGGTGTGTAGCGGGCTGACCTGGATAGCATACCCAAAACTCATCCACAGCATATTTCCCAAACCCGCTTCACCTTTCTCGGTAGACAAAGGAGCCATGGTGGGTTTCGGCACATTCATGAGATCAACAGGTGATTTTTCATCCAGGTGAAACTTGTGAAAATATTCTTTGATCTCCGAAGGATTGTTGCCAAATGCTTTATAGGCCAACTTGCTCATTCCCACATTTGAGCTATGTGCAAAACAATCCCGTACTGAAAGAGAAGATGCGCTATGTCGTTCTGCATCCACCACTACTTTACCGGGTGCTACTTCCAGCCGGCCGGCTCCGCCTACCTGTACCATATCATTAATGGAACTGCTTCCTTTATCTAATACAGACAACAGGGTGGCTAACTTAATAGTAGAACCGGGCTCTGTTACCCTTAGGGCATAATTATCATCTTCCCAGTAAGTGCCGTCATTACGACGACCAAGGTTAGCCATTGCTTTAATCTTACCTGTGCTTGTTTCCATAACGATGGCTGTGCCGTAAGGGCCTTCACATTGCAGCATCATCCGCATTAGGGCTGTTTCAGTAATATCCTGGATATTGACATCGATGGTGGTGAAAATATCTTTACCATTCACCGGATCTGTTTGTGAACCTTCAATCGGTACTGCAGTACCACCGGCTATATACCGGACCAGTTTTAATCCATCATGACCGCTCAGCACGGTGTCATAACTTCTTTCCAATCCTACATTCTGTTTTTTAGCTTTATTTTTAGCATCTTTAAATTCCCTGGATAAACCAATCGTCCTGTTGGCCAATAATCCAAAAGGTGTTTCTCTCCGGGTGTTCACTTCCACGATCACTCCACTCTTGTTCCGGCCCAGTCTTACCAGCGGAAATTCCCGGAATTGCTTATAGTCTTCAAACCGGAGTTTCCTTTTTAAAGAATAATATCTTTCGTTATTCTTAAAAGCAAGCTGCAGGTCGTTTTTATACTGGTCTTTTGTTTTATCCCGGAAGAAATTAGCCAGGGAAAAAGCAAAAGAATCAACGTTCTCGGCAAAGCGTTTTCCTTTTTTCTCCCTTAAACCATCGGCATTAAAGTCAATATAAATATCAAACGTGGGGATAGACGTGCTGAGCATTTGCCCGTCTTCGCTGTAAATAGTACCGCGTTCAGCATCGAGGGCAATAAATTTTTGGTGAAGACTGTCGCTCATGCTGCGCCAGTGATTACCCTGAAAACGCTGAATGTAGAAAGCTCTGCCGAGGACAAGTACGCTAATCAGTACTATACCGATAAAACTGAGGTAAACCCTCCATAATATGTCCCGTTTAACGTCCAATGTCCGTTGTAAACCACCAGGTTTAGCCCGATGGTTCGATTTAGTTGTTATTAGTTGTATTCTTTCGAGGCCTGCCGAAGCAATCCCCTATTATTCCTTTTTTACTTTACTTCGTTCCTTTTGCAGAAGGGGGAGATTCCTACATGCTAATTCCCACTTAAACTATCCTTTAATACCACCGGTGATTCGATCAGTTCTTTCAATCCCAGTGGCACTACTACTTTAACGATCTCACTTTGTTTGCTCTGGTACATCACTTTGCTTTTCACAGCGATGTATTCATATTTCAGTTCCTTTACTTCTTTGGCGGTCCGGTTAATCTTCCGGATGGTCTTGTCGGCATAGTGCCCATTAAAAATGTAAACGACTGCGAGTACTGCGAGGAACAAAAAGAACGGCACCTGCCTGACGATGGACTGATAATTCAGCCACCGCTTCCATCCCGCTGTGGCGGAATTTTGCTTCAGGTCCCGTTCTTTTGGATCTTGTCCACCGGATTCTGTGAATTGTTCCTGCATAAATTGAGTTGTTAGCTCGGTTGTTTTGGTTTTTCACTGCTCCCGTTTTTCAGCAGGAGGTATAACTGCCGTAGCGTTAGCGAAGGCAGGGTTGATTTCAAAGGATATAGATTTCCCTAAATCGTTACACCTTTATATAAAACTGAATCCTGTTTTATCATTTATCAGACCATCTTCACTTTCTCTGCAATCCTCAACTTGGCGCTTCTGCTCCGCGAATTTTGTTTCTGTTCTTTTTCTCCTGCGACGATGGGCTTTTTGGTTATCAGTTTCAGCTCATTCACCGGTTCAGTATTGATAAACGGATTCTCATCCGGCTCATCAAATGAACCACGGCGGAAAAAATTCTTTACCAGTCTGTCCTCCAGGGAATGAAACGTAATGATAGCCGCTCTGCCTCCGGGCTTTAATAAGGATGGGATTTGTTCGAGCATTTCTTTTAACGCACCTAGTTCGTCGTTCACTTCAATTCGCAATGCCTGGAAAACCTGGGCGAAGTACTTGTTGGGATTCCCTTTCACTATTTCCCGGACTGCATTTTTAAAACCATCGATCGTTTTAAGTGAGGTCATGCTGCGGACATCAACGATTTTTTTCGCCAGCGTTTTGGAATTGGTCACTTCACCATACTGCTCAAATAATTTGTGCAGGCGCTGTTCAGTATACGTATTCAGCACGTCAAAAGCGGTGAGAGTTTGGCGCTGGTCCATCCGCATATCCAGTTCAGCGTTGAAGCGGATAGAGAACCCTCTTCCTGCTTCATCAAACTGGTGACTGCTGACACCGAGGTCTGCCAGGATACCGTCGACTGCTGAAATGTGATGAAGACGAAGAAACCGTTGCAGGTGACGAAAGTTTTGCGGAACAAATATGATCCGTTCGTCATCCGGCAGGTTTTTCCTGGCATCATCATCCTGGTCAAAGGCCACCAACTTTCCACCTGGACCTAACTTTTCCAAAATGGCCCTGGCGTGTCCCCCTCCACCAAACGTGCAATCCACATACACAGCACCGGGTTGAATATTCAGGCCATCTATCACTTCATCAAGCAGAACAGGTACATGGTAAGCAGGCGTTATTTGGTTAATTGGTTTATCAGGTTCTAAAGCACCCAGTTTCCTTTTTTGTTCCTGGTTTCCCATAGCCTGTTTCCAATTAACTTTTTAACTAATTAACCATCCTGTTTTCCACCCAGCACCTCGTTGCCAAGATCACTTAATGCATCCGAAGAAATTGAATCAAAGAACTGTTTGTACTTATTACTATCCCAGATTTCTATTTTATCTCCTGTTGCCATTAGCACGATATCCTTTTCCAGCCCCGCATATACTTTAAGGCTGGGGGGCAACAGTATCCGGCCTGCTGTATCGGGTTCCACATAGGTGGCCCCGTTCAGAAAAGCTCTCCTGAACTCCCTTTGTTTAGGGTCAAATTCATTCAGCCCGGTAATTTTTGCAAAGAGCGGCTCCCATGTCCTCATCGGGTAGAGAGCTAAACATTTTTCAAATCCCCTGTTGATAACATACTTGCTTGTTTCCCCTTCCGGCAATTGCTTTTTGAACCCTGCCGGGAGGAGGAACCGCCCCTTGGCGTCCAAAGTAACCTCGAATTCTCCGAGAAAGCCTGTCATTATCAGGGGGTTGAGTCAAATTTAAAATAATTAACACAAAATAACACTTTTTCCCACTTAACAACCAAATATTTCGAAATTTCTTTTATCCCCACTTCATTTTGCCCTGAAAGTCAATGCTGTATTAGCTTTCATAGAATATGTTAACTTTTTGAGCAAAAAATCTGTGAACAGGCTGTGAATAGCAGTGGATAAGCTGTGTATAGAGTAAGTACGAGGTTGAAAATGTGAAGTATGAAGTCCCTTTATGCCAACAATCATTATCGTATTATGTGTTTCATACTTTTTGATTATGGCAAAAGGTGGCTATTCAGGAACCCCGTTGATGAATAAACTGGGTATTAAACCAGGAATGAAATTGCTGCTGATCAACCAGCCGGAAAAATAGTATGCACTGCTGGAAAAAAATGTGGAGGATCAATTATGCAGGAAGAATGAGTTTCCAGACCCGATAGCCATCGGGTTAATTCACCTGTTCATAAAAAATCTAAAAGACCCGATAGTTATCGGGTTTGAAAAAGAAATGAAAAATTAAAATCAGTTTGTAAAAAGAATACTGCCATTACAATCTGGGTTTCGTGGTATAAAAAATCAACAAAGATTCCGACTGATGTTACTGAGGATGTGATTCGTAACTATGCCTTGCAAAATGATTTGGTAGATGTAAAGGTCTGTTCAGTGAGTGCTATATGGAGTGGATTGAAATTAGTTGCACCGCTGGCTAAACGATAGTATTTTTGCAACTCATCAAATACAACAGTTGGTTGTATCATGACTACTCCGCAAAACATTTCCATCAACGATTACACCTACACTCTGCCCGAAGAGAGAATCGCTAAATACCCATTGGCAGAACGAGATGCCTCCAAACTACTTATTTACAAAAAAGGCGGAGTAGCGGAAGACCGGTACAATAATATTGCGCAGCATATTCCCGAAAACTCGCTGCTGGTTTTCAATAATACTAAAGTTGTGGAAGCCAGGTTGCTTTTTCAAAAACCCACCGGTGGTGTCATTGAAATTTTTTGCCTGGAGCCACATGAACAATATCCAGATATTACAACTGCGATGCTGCAGCAGGAAAAAGTATTGTGGCAATGCCTTGTTGGGGGAGCATCCAAATGGAAGGCTGGCCAGGTACTGGAAAAGAAAATTCAGCAAGCAGGAAAAGAGATTATCGTGTTTGCAAAATATATTGAGAAAAGACAGGATGCCTTTATCATCGAACTTTCCTGGACAGCACCGGCATTGAGTTTTGCAGAACTATTACACCATGCCGGTGCTATTCCTCTACCACCATATATCAAAAGAGCCGTACAGGAATCCGATGCCGACAGGTACCAGACCGTATATGCTCGTTTTGATGGTTCGGTTGCAGCACCCACTGCTGGCTTACATTTCACTGAAAATATTTTTGATTCACTGAAAGGAAAAAACATTCAAACCGATTTTGTTACTCTCCATGTAGGTGCCGGCACGTTCAAACCCGTAAAAGCAGCTACCATGCAGGAACATGATATGCATGCGGAGTTTATTGATGTATCCAGGGCAACCATCAACAATATCCTTACAAACCTTGCTAATAACATTATTGCCGTTGGTACTACTTCGCTTCGTACAATGGAGAGCTTATATTGGTTGGGAGTAAAAAGTCAGGAGGCAGGAGTCGGGAGGCAGGAGGCAGGAGTCGGAAGGCAGGAGGCGGGAGTCGGGAGGCAGGAAGTGGAGCAACTTCAGCAATGGGAAGCATATGAATTAGCAGAAAAAAATATTCCTGCAAAAGAGGCGTTACGATCGCTATTAAATTGGATGGATAAAAATAAACTGGAAAGATTACTGGCAAAAACAAAGATTCTGATCGCACCAGGTTATGATTTTAAAATCATTAAAGGATTAATCACCAATTTTCATCAGCCACAATCAACCCTATTGTTGTTAGTGGCTGCACTGATCGGGGAAGAATGGAAAAAAGTTTACGACTATGCCCTGGAAAACGATTTTCGTTTTCTCAGCTATGGCGATGGGAGTTTGCTATGGAAGAAGTGAATTTAAATTTTACCGCGGAGACGGGGAGAAGTATATGGGGTTTGTTAAAAACAGTTGTGTCGCTTTACCTCAGCGGATATAATTGCATTGCTAAATATTATGCTTTTTTCAATGGCAGATCAAGGGTGAAAGTGCTTCCCTTACCCAATGTGCTTTCCGCTTTGATATCACCATCATGCGCTTCAACCATGGTCTTTACATAACTCAATCCCAACCCAAAGCCTTTCACATTATGTACATTACCGGTATGGGCCCGGTAAAAACGTTCGAAGATCCGTTTTACCGTATCCCGGTTCATACCAATACCATTATCCTCAATCCGCATGGTAAAATGTTTACCATTGGATTGTGTGGTCAGTTTAATAACAGGCGGTGTATTGTCTTTAGCATACTTCACGGCATTGTCCACCAGGTTATTGACCAGGTTGGAGAAATGTACCTCATCTGCATTGATCAGATCATTAGGAGCATTCAGTTGCAATTCCACTTTGCCTTTCTTATCCTCTAACTGTAAGATAAAATTATCCACCACATCCTGTATCACTTCATGCACATGGACCGGCTGCAGGTTGAGGTCTACTTCTTGTTTTTCCAATTGCGAAGCTTTTAAAATCGTTTCCACCTGCCGGTTCATCCGCTGGTTTTCCTCTTTGATAATGCTGCTGAAATACCCCATCTTTTCCCGGTCATTGATCACTTTTTCATTCCGCATGGCATCTACTGCCAGCGAAATAGTCGCAATGGGTGTTTTGAACTCATGCGTCATGTTATTGATAAAATCATTCTTTATTTTACCCAGCTTCTTTTGTCGCAGCATCGTCCTCACTGTAAGATAAAAAGCCAGGAGGATGATGATCGTAAAAGCAATAGAAGTCACAATCCTCCAACGAAGGGATTTTAATACCAGCCCTTTAATATTGGGCACTACCACAAACAATATTTCCTTTACACTAAGGTTTTCACCGGCCGTACCACTCAGGGCTTCCAGGCCTACATTGGAAAAAAAATTATTCGTCGTATCCTGTATCGCCGTATTAAAATTGGCAGAAAATTTTTCGAAAACATTGTCCCCGTTATTATCAAAGGAACCAATACCAAATTCAAATTCAATATCCTTCAGGTTATTTTCTACAAAGGCTTTCTGCAGTTTCTTCCTGATCTCTTCTACATCAAAGCGCTGACCGATGGTCTGGGGCTTAAACATATCGATGGAAAAATCGTCGGCAAAAAGCCCTTTTTTGTTGGCGCCGGGAATCGAAGTTCCTTTGTGCTGTGCCAGGTCATACCCTACAGTCTTCGTACTCTCCTGTACACTGTGCTTGATTTGTTCTTTGCGCAAGAGCACCATGTTTTTTATCCAGGAAAGCTGGATAGCGATAATGCCAATCATGGACAGGCTTATTAAAACAGTAATGATGGTAAACGTCCGCTTCACTGGTGATGATTGTTATAGCCGTGTAAGATAAAAAACCTTGCCAAGGTTGCAAAAATACATTAGAGATACCGGCAAGCATCCCGGAAAGCGGGTATTTAAGCCATTTTAACGGCGATTTAGAAAAAGAAAGGCTTTTCCTGCACAGTCAGACAACGACGATCCGAAAATCGCCGATTTATTTTCGTGTAAAATTTTGAAACATGATTTTTCATCTTAAATTGTCATATGATTGAACCGGCACCCGGTATATTATTAATAGCTGATCCCTTTCTGAAAGACCCTCATTTTCTCAGATCCGTCGTCTTTTTATGTGACCATAAAGAAGAAGGCAGTTTCGGCTTCGTATTAAACCGGCAATATGAAAATACACTCGATGAGCTGATCCCTGAATTAGAAGGGTATAAAATACCCGTATATTATGGCGGCCCGGTACAGAAAGATTCGATCCATTTCCTGCACCAATACCCGGATGAAATACCCGGTGGACAGGAAGTGATCAAAGGGCTATTTTGGGGAGGTGATTTTGATGCGGTGGTAGACCTGATCAAAACGGCCGTGATCGATACCGATAAGATCCGCTTTTTTATCGGTTATTCCGGCTGGAGTGAGGGCCAATTAGGTACTGAAATAACAGAAAAAACATGGCTGACCGTTAAAGCAACCTTCAAGCTGGTCTTCCACAATAATTTTGAAGCGATCTGGAAAGATTCATTAAAACACCTGGGTGGTGATTATGAAATGATGGCAAACTTTCCGATCGACCCTCAGTTGAATTAATTGCTTTAAATAATTTCTTCATTCCTGATATCAAGCAGCATGAAACGAATCTTTCTTTTTCCCTTTCTGGCAGCATTCATTATTAGTTCATCCGGTTGCAGCACGTTAAAAAAACTGGGCATCATTCCTTCCGAATTGGAAATGGCATTGGGACTTAAAGATGCTTTGTCGCAGGGATTATTCCGGGGGTTTAATGCTTTTGCTGATCCTGCTGGTAATCCATTGGTACGGTTTGTTTTTCCGGGCGAAGCAGAAAAAATAGAGAAAACGCTTCGTGACCTTGGGTTTGATAAAGTCATTAACCAGGTAACGGGTAAGTTTACCAAAGCGATGTCTTCTGCCGTGACTGTGGCAAAGCCACTTTTCTTTGATGCCATAAAGAATATGTCGATAAAAGATGCTGCGAAAATTTTGGTGACCGATAATCCGCATGCTGCCACTGACTATTTTAAACAGTCTATGAAACCGGGGTTAATGACAGCTTTCCGGCCCATCGTGGACAGTACGATCAAAACCGAAGGTGGAGATAAAGAATGGAGTGGTATTACGAATATTTATAACAGTATTCCTTTCATTAAGAAACCCCTGGAAAATAGCCTGACTGATTTTATTTCTGCCCGTGTGGTGGATCTGATGTTTGTCATGGTAGCCAGTGAAGAAGCAGACATTCGAAGCAAATATGAATTCCGAAAAACAGATATGATGAAAAAAGTTTTTGCTTATGCTGAACAGGAGTTGAAAAAAAGAATTTAATAACGATCATAAAAACTTTCTTGCCTGATGAAAATAAAGAGAGGATTTATCCCTGCACTGTTATTTGCCCTGCTGGGTCTTGCTTATTCCGTACCCAAAAAGAAAGTATCCCTCCTGGTATTTTCCAAAACAGCCGGGTATCGGCATGCTTCGATTGCTGAGGGGAAAAAAGCATTGCTTCAGGTTGCACAAGAGAATAATTTTGCTATTGATACAACCGAAGACGCTACGGTATTTACTGATAAGAGCCTGAAAAAATATAGCGCTGTTATTTTTTTAAATACCACCGGCGATGTATTGAATCCGGAACAACAGGTATCTTTTGAGCATTTCATTCAATCCGGAAAAGGTTTTATGGGGATACATGCAGCCACGGATACCGAGTATGACTGGGCCTGGTTTGCCAAATTGGTTGGAGCGAATTTTGAAAGTCACCCCAAAATACAAAAAGCAAAATTGAACGTTACTGATCAATCACATATAGCCACGAAACACTTACCCGCCGTTTGGGAAAGGACGGATGAATGGTATAATTTTAAGGACATCAATACAGCAATACAAGTGATAATATCCATTGATGAAAAAAGTTATGAAGGCGGGAAGAACGGATCCGGCCATCCCATGGCCTGGTACCATGCTTATGAAGGAGGCAAATCTTTCTATACGGCACTTGGCCATACCCCGGAATCGTATACAGATCCTCTTTTTTTACAACACCTGCTGGGTGGAATTAAATATGTAACAGGTAAGAAATAAAATCAGAGACTTCTTGCCTGCTTGATATAGAGGTTACCGCTGTGGGCATCAATTTTGAATTCAATATCCAGGCCATAATTCCAAAAATCAGTCACGCCCCGGGGATTCCCTTTTTCCACTTTATAAAAAAAATGTTCTTTGATGGCAGTAAGATACCGGGCCAGCAAAGCAATTTGCTCATTCGTTAAAACCGGTTTCTCTTTGCTCAGGCTGCTGCGGCCAATATATTCGATTGCTGCATTTTTGCTGCCCGTTACTTCTCCCAGGCTGATGATGGCTTCGTCGCAGGTCACGCTATCCGGCGGAGTAACCACACTTATTTCCCCCACTTGCACATTAATTGTATAAGCAGGATAGTTATCACGGTAAAGGTGTTTGGTAATAGCTACCCCATTCGATAGTTCTTCACCGAATGCACGGTGCACGAGGATACCCATCGCCACCGAATGCTGGTCAATTTTAAAATATTGTCTTTCCGCAAATGCCCTTTCGTCCCAAAGGCTGGCCCATACTGCTTTGATGGCCTTTTCAACCGGTTTGGTTGGGTCGGTCAGGCTACCGGTTTTAGATTCATACAAACCTGCTCCATTAAATCCTTTTACATCCTCTGCATTGGTTGAAGAACGGAAACGGTAATTGACAAACCCGGCAGCCATCGGGTCATCTCTGTTCGCCTGTAACCGTTGCAACACTGCTTGCAGGAATTCTTTATTCAATGGTGCCTCTTTTATGATTGTCCTTATTTGTTTGAGTTTGCTGTCCAATTTTTTAGGATCACTCAATACAACAGGATCATACAACACCGAATCGAGCATTGGGATGATATTATTCTGCTGAAGATGCTGGTAATAAAAATAAAAAGGAATAGCAAATGCTCCTTCGGGGATCGGGAGAGGTTTCTTATCCACTTTAATTTTATTGAGCTCAGCAAAATTGGCAGCTTTCCCTCCTACCAATGAAACATTTTTAAAACCCAGGTTCTCCATATTCATCAGTTGCCGCCTGGTGGTATCAACAGATAAACGAATGGGCTTACGGTCTTCCGTTTTTTTCCAAAAAATTGTTGCTTCGGCCGGCCCGGCTGAGCGTATCAAAAACGTATCGGCCGTTACTTCATAGTAGACCAAATGATTCTCCAGTTTCTTCAACTGTTCATCGGTCCATGCCTTACGGTAAGTTGCGTTGGGAGTGCCTCGGTTTTGGCAGAGCAAACTGATATGACAAAGCGGGGTTTGAAAAGGAACCGTTAATACGCCAGCGACAACCGGCAATTGATTAGGCAACCCGTTCAGGATAACTATATCATGCTTATCAAAATTGAATTTTTCAAAATCTCTGCTATCCACTTTACGCAGGTAACCAAAGGTTCCGCCCTTATGGAGGGAAACATACTGGCGTCCTTTATATATGTCATCTGATAAAACAAGGGGCAGGCTGTTAACGGCAGCCAGTTTCTTCTCCATCTCCGGGGAGGAGACCAGTACTTTTATTTTATGAGCGAAAAAAGTAAGGGCGGCTACCTGTTTATACAGATCATAAATGACTTCAGCTTTACTATCATCTTCTGGCATCAGCTCCAGTGCATAGACATCCAGGTGTGCGTAAAAATTAATATTGCAAAGAATATATTCCCTGACTTTATTGGTCTTATAGTTCTTATTATTAAAAGCGGACAGGTCATCTTCTTCCCGCAATACACTGGTGCAAAAATCGAAGTGGTAGGGAAAGCGGGAAGAGTTCGTAAAGTATATTTTCCTGTCGCGGATACTATATACAACCTTGATCGATTCTGCATGACCGAATTTCTCTGTCAGCGGTCTTCCTTTTATATAATTGAAGTCAGCTACACAAGTGATACGGGATAAATAATCGGCTTCCCCACCTTTGTATTCGCAACCCCGCTGTGGCTGGGCCTTGCAACCCGTCAGCTGGCAAAAGACAAAAGCATAGAGGAGCAAATTCTTCATAAAGAGGCTTTCTGCGAAAGATGCGGTTTTTAAAGTTATTTCATAAAAAGTACTCCGACCTTCCCGCACATAAAAAAACCCTCCAGTTCTTTGCGTTTGCTCAGAATTGGGAGGGTTAAAATTTGTTTTCAAAATCCCGGACCGGCCAGCCTGATGCTGGCAGGGTTTTCCAATCAGTTTTTTATTCCACAGCTTCGGCTCCTTCCACCAGTATTGTAACTTTATTATTCAGCACTTCCACAAAGCCTCCCTGTATATCGAAGTAAGCAAAATTATTCTGTCCACCGGACCCTGTGGGCTTGTCTTTCAGCACTTTTAACCGGCCTGCTTTCAAAGCACTCACCAGCGGAGCATGCTTTTCGAGTACTTCAAACGACCCGCTGATACCCGGCATTTGCACACCATAGACGGTACCGCTGTAGAGTTTTCTTTCCGGTGTTAGTATTTCTAAGTTCATATACAACCACAAACCCCTAGAGGGGCTTTGTAACCCTAAAGTTTTAGAACTTTAAAGTTGATTAATTAATGATTCTTTATCCAGTGTATTTGCTGAGTAAAGAACAGAAAGTTGAAGAGTGCGACGCAACGAAGATGCCATGAAAAACAAATGCTGGTTACACCAAAAAATCAACTTAAAATAAAAAGAACTTTTGATGCTTTGAGACTCTAAAGCCTCTCCTTGCGGAAGGGTTTGGGGAGGCTTTATTGCGCCGCCGCCATTAACTTCTTACCTTTTTCAATCGCATCATCGATTGTTCCTACCAGGTTGAAAGCTGCTTCAGGATAAGCATCCACTTCACCATCCATGATCATATTGAAACCACGGATCGTTTCTTCGATCGGTACCAGCACCCCTTTCAAACCGGTAAATGCTTCTGCCACGTGGAAAGGCTGAGACAAGAAACGTTGTACTTTTCTTGCGCGGCTTACCACCTGTTTATCTTCATCACTTAATTCATCCAGACCGAGGATGGCAATGATATCCTGTAATTCTTTATAACGCTGCAACATCAGTTTTACATTATTGGCACAATCATAGTGTGCATCACCCACAATTTTAGGAGTCAGGATCCGGGAAGTAGAATCCAATGGATCCACCGCAGGATAGATACCTAAGTCAGCGATCTTACGGCTCAATACCGTTGTCGCATCCAGGTGAGCGAAAGTTGTTGCAGGAGCCGGATCCGTCAAGTCATCCGCAGGTACGTAAACCGCCTGCACCGATGTGATAGATCCGTTTTTAGTTGAAGTGATACGTTCCTGCATAACACCCATTTCAGTAGCCAGGGTAGGTTGGTAACCCACCGCTGATGGCATACGACCCAGCAGGGCAGATACTTCAGATCCTGCCTGAGTGAAACGGAAGATATTGTCAACGAAAAACAGGATGTCGCGGCCTTTACCTTCTCCATCACCGTCACGATAATATTCTGCAATTGTCAGACCCGACAACGCCACTCTTGCGCGGGCTCCGGGAGGTTCATTCATTTGTCCGAATACGAAAGTAGCTTTTGACTCGGCGAGTTCTTTCATATCCACTTTGCTCAGGTCCCATCCGCCTTCTTCCATACTATGTTTAAAAGCATCACCATATTTCATAATACCTGCCTCGATCATCTCTCGCATCAGGTCATTTCCTTCTCTTGTTCTTTCTCCTACACCGGCAAATACCGATACCCCCGCATATGATTTAGCGATATTATTGATTAACTCCTGGATCAATACGGTCTTACCAACTCCTGCACCACCAAACAACCCGATCTTACCACCTTTGGAATAAGGCTCGATCAGGTCAATTACTTTAATACCGGTAAACAGGATTTCTGAAGCAGTACTCAGGTTTTCAAATGCCGGGGGCTGGCTATGGATCGGACGTCCACCCACTTTTGATACGGGGGGTAATCCATCGATAGGATCGCCGGTTACGTTAAACAGGCGGCCTTTGATTGCATCTCCTACCGGCATAGCGATAGGGATACCCGTATCAACTACTTCCATCCCACGAACAAGACCTTCGGTACCGTCCATCGCAATGGTACGAACGCTGTCCTCACCGAGGTGCTGCTGCACTTCCAGTACGAGAATATCGCCATTGGGTCTTTTCAGTTCTAAGGAATTATATATTTCGGGAAGTGTGCCTTTGAACTGTACGTCAACTACAGCCCCGATAACCTGTTTTACTTTACCAACATTTGCCATAGAAAAAATTTGAGGTATGATGTCTGAAGCCTGAAGTTAGAACCCTTGCTTTGGGCAGGTTTTTCTTCCATCTGACCGCTGACTTCTGATTTGTTTTTCAGGCCGCAAAGGTAAGGGGGCGGGGGTAAAATGGGAAATGAAAAATTGAATTTAAAAAATATGTGGAAAACCGAGGGTTAAAAGGTTTTTTGTGCTATTAAAAAGCCGGCAATACTTCCCTTTATTTCTTTTAAAATAACCTGCCAAAAGTATCCGGTAATCCTGCTTTACCGATCTTTTTAGAAAAAAAGGTTATTTGTCCGGAACAAGTTCCCCCATTCGTCAACAGAATGAATAGATTTTTTTAACTTAAACCAAAAAACAACAAACATGGAAAAGTTCATGCTTATTTTTCACGGTGGTCAGCCAAGTAATGCCAGTCCCGAAGAAATGCAGGCCAGTATGGGTAAATGGATGGCCTGGATCGACAAACTGGCCGCAGACAGCCGTTATGCATCCGGCGAAGCCCTGCTCCCGGGCGGTAAATTGATCAAAGGCAGTGTGACCAAAGCGACCGACGGGCCTTTTACAGAAGGGAAGGAACTGGTTGGCGGCTACTTTATCGTGAATGCAGCCGATTACAATGATGCAATAAATCTTTGCGAAGGCTATCCGGATTTTGAATCAGGCGGCAGCATCCAGTTAAGGCAGGTGATGAAATTCGATATGTAACAGGTAAAGGAAGAAATGCAAGCCAGCGATAAAAATATCAAGCAGCTGGCCGATCATCTTTTCCGGCATGAGTCGGGAAAGATGACGGCCGTTTTGTCCCGTATCGTTGGTTTGCAAAACCTGGAAACCGCGGAAGATATTGTTCAGGATACGTTGTTACAGGCGATGCTTACCTGGCGTAATGGCCTGCCGGACAATCCTTCGGCCTGGCTTTACAGGGTAGCCCGTAACAAAGCGATAGACTATATCCGCCGGCAGAAAAAGTACAATGAGATTAGCCCCCGGTATGCTTACCTGCTCCAATCTGAATCAACTCTTCAGCCCGCCGTAAACCCGCTCTTTCTGGATAATGAGATCCGTGACAGCCAGCTTCGGATGATGTTTGCCTGTTGTCATCCTGCTATCCCCGAAGAATCGCAGATCGCATTGACCTTGAAAACTCTTTGTGGTCTAAGCACGGCAGAGATCGGCAAAGCATTCCTGACCAATGAAGAAACCATCAGCAAAAGAATATTCAGAGCCAGGGAAAAAATAAAAGCCAAAAAGATTGAACTTGAAGTACCCGTCGGTGCCGAGTTGCTCCTTCGTCTTGATGCTGTATTGCGATCCATGTACCTGTTATTCAATGAGGGTTATAATTCTTCGCATCCCGAACAGCTGATCCGGGAAGGGTTGTGCGAAGATGCTATCCGGCTCTGTCATTTACTGACCCTGCAATCTTTTACCAATTACCCAAGGGTGAAAGCCTTACTGGCATTGATGTGCTTTCAGTCTTCCCGGCTTACAGCAAGATTGGATGACAAAGGCAATATTATTGTATTAAAATACCAGGACCGGCGCAAATGGTACCGGCCTCTGATCCAAAAAGGTTTTGATTACCTGGATGGGGCGGCCGAGCCCTATGAGGTATCGCCCTATCACTTAGAAGCTGCCATTGCTTCATTGCATGCTGCAGCCCCGTCTTTTGAAGCCACTGATTGGAAAACGATCTATCATTTATATGAACTGCTTTACCAGGTGCAACCGGGCCCCATTGTGGCTATGAACAAAGCCATCGCATCTGCCTATTCGGTCAGCAAACAAAAAGCGCTGGAAGAATTACAACAGATAAAGGGATTGGAACAGCATCATCTTTATTACGCATCTATCGGCGAAATGTACCTTGAACTCGAAGAAAAAGCCGCGGCCAAAACCTATTTTGAAAAAGCCTATACGCTGACGGCCTCCACCACGGAACAACAGCTCTTGCTGAAAAAGATCGGTCTTTGCTAAACAGCTTCTTTCCTATTTTTGCTTCATGCAATTGACAGAAGTTACAACGCCGAAGCTTGCCAGCGATTTCATCAGGGTCAATAACCATATTCATAAAGACAACCCTGCTTATATCTTTCCACTTGAAAAAGATGTAAGAGAAGTATTTGAACCAAAAAAAAATAAAGCTTTCCGGTTTGGTGAAGTTACCCGGTGGATACTGAAGGATAAAGAAGGGCAATTCATTGGCCGCATCGCAGCCTTTGTCAATAAAAAATATAAGAACAAAGGGGATGATGTTCCGGTGGGTGGTGTTGGTTTTTTTGATTGTATCAACGACCAAACTGCTGCCGATAAGTTACTGGATGTAGCCAGGCACTGGTTGCTGCAAAAAGGAATGGAGGCAATGGATGGCCCGATCAATTTTGGTGAACGGGACCGCTGGTGGGGACTGGTGGTAAAAGGACATGAGATACCTCCTATGTATTGCATGAATTTCAACCCGCCTTATTATCAGCAGTTGCTGGAAAATTATGGCTTCCGGAAATTTTTCAACCAGGTATGTTTTGCGATGAATGTAAACACCCTTTTGGAACAAAAATATTATGACCGCCATGCAGAATGTGCTAAAGATCCCAATTTCAGTTCTGCTCATATCAAAAAAAATCAATTAGATAAGTTTGCCGCTGATTTTACCATCGTTTACAATAAAGCATGGGCAGGGCATGGGGGTATGAAACAACTGGAAGAAAAAGTGGTGCGAAAAATGTTTCACTCTATGAAACCGGTCATGGATGAGCGTATTAACTGGTTTATATATTATAAAGGAGAACCAATCGGCATATGGATTAATCTGCCCGACCTGAATCAATGGTTTAAACACCTGCACGGCAAATTCACCTGGTGGCATAAACTTAAGTTTCTCTGGATAAAATCAACCGTAAAAAACAAAAAATTCACCGGGCTGGTATTTGGCATTGTACCTGAGTTCCAGGGCAAAGGATTAGATCTGTACCTGGTAGTGGAAGGATGTAAAGTGATCCAGGGATTGACAATAAATGAAAAAAGTGAGTACAAACTTGGTCAACTCATTTATGATGAATATGAAATGCAATGGATAGGTGAGTTCAATCCCAAAATGATAAATGTTGCAGAAAATCTGGCCAAAACCCGGAGCAGGATACTGACTACCTATCGTTATTTATTTGACAGGACAAAAGAATTTAAACCACACCCGATACTTCACTGATGCCTGAAATCTGCAAAGGAAGTCTGATGTTTAAAAGTGTGCAAAAACCGCAATCTCTACTGGCAAAACTTTCTTTATTATTGCAACTGTGAAGAGTGCTTCAGTTTTACGGTTTGTGAACTCCGATTTCTGACCTCCATCCTCTGATTTATGGAAAAATTCATCGTTTCAGCAAGAAAATACCGGCCACAAACCTTCGACACGGTCGTGGGTCAATCGCATATTACCACAACGCTTAGAAACGCTATCAAACACCAGCAACTGGCCCATGCTTTTCTTTTCTGCGGTCCGAGAGGGGTGGGCAAAACGACCTGTGCAAGGATCTTAGCCAAGACAATCAATTGCGAGAACCAGACAAAAGACGGTGAAGCCTGCGATCAATGTCAGAGTTGTATTTCTTTCAATGATGGGGCATCCATGAATTATTTTGAACTGGATGGAGCTTCCAACAACTCCGTGGACGATATCCGGGAATTAGTAACCCAGGTTCGCTTTGTTCCGCAAACGGGCCGGTATAAAGTATATGTGATAGATGAGGTGCACATGTTAAGCTCTTCCGCCTTCAATGCATTCCTGAAAACACTGGAAGAACCTCCGCCCTATGCTATTTTTATTTTAGCTACCACCGAAAAACATAAGATACTGCCCACCATTCTGAGTCGTTGCCAGATCTTTGATTTCAAACGCATCACAACCAGCGATACGGTTCATCACCTGGAAGATATCTGCAAAAAAGAAGCCATCAAATCCGACAAAGAATCCTTGCAGGTGATCGCCCAAAAAAGCGAGGGCTGTATGCGGGATGCTTTGAGTATCCTCGATAAGATCGTCAGTTTTACCAATGGTGAACTGAACTATACCACCACGCTGGAACACCTCAATATCCTTGATGCGGACTGTTATTTCAAACTGCTGGAATGTATGCAGCAGCAGGACCTGTCCGGTGCGATGTTGCAATATGATGATATCAACCGGAAAGGCTTTGAAGGTGACCTGGTGTTGAATGGCTTTTCGGAATTTATCCGCAACCTGCTGGTCTGCAAAGACGAGAAAGCTGCTGTATTGCTGGATGTGGTAGAAAGTTTTAAAGACAAATATATTGCTGCTGCTAAACATGTTTCGCCTGCCCTGCTGATCAGTGCCCTGAATATTTTAAATGAGGCGGAGATCAATTATAAAGCTGCCCGGAATAAACGGCTGCATGTGGAACTGGCTCTGATCCGTCTTTGCTACCTGCAACAAGCTATACAACTCTCTACGGAAGGGAATAGTATTTCTAAAAAAAAAGTAGTTGATGCAGCCAAATCAATGGCTTTCCGGCGAATCAATCCTTTCCAGTTAAAAGAAACAGCACTGGCACCAACTCCTGCTATCAATACCCGGAAGACGGATGAAGCCAAACTCGTTATCGAAACACCCGCGATCGAAAAAATAGTAGTAGCAGAAGATAACCTTTCATTCAATAAGCCACAACCCGGACTCCCGGCAGACGCAGAACCCAAGCAGGAAAAAGGCAAACTCACTGCCTTAGATAAGATCCGTAAACAATACCAAAGTAACGGCAACAACGGGAGTGGAACGATCAATCAGCCCTTACAGGTGGAAGAGTTGCAAAAAGCCTGGGGAGAGTATATTATTAAATTGAAAGAAGCCAAGAACTCAGCAGCGCAGTCTTTCGACCTGGCAGTATTGCGGGTAAAAGATGATAACTCTTTCGAAGCTGTTACTGCAAATAATATTGAACAAAAATTCATTGAACAGGACCGTAATAAACTCTTTGCCTTTTTACAGGAACGGCTTCAAAACCGTTCGCTCCAATTTAGTGTCACTATTGAAGAAAAAGCCGGCGACAGACCCGTCATAGATATCCCGTTAAATTCAAAAGAACAATTTCAAAAAATGACGGAGCAATACCCGCTCGTAAAAGAATTAAAAGACCGGCTCCGGTTGGAGCTGGACTATTAAGCCATCCCCTGTTTCATTCACTATTTTACCTTAATTTCGACCAAAATTAAAAGGCAATGGCCGAAGCGATATTGATGCCCCGACTCAGCGACACTATGACCGAAGGTGTGATAGCAGCATGGCATAAAAAAGTGGGTGATCCTGTAAAAAAGGGTGATCTTCTTGCAGAAATAGAAACGGATAAAGCTACCATGGAACTGGAAAGCTATAAAGATGGTACACTCCTGCATATAGGTGGCGATAAAGGTGTGAAGATCCAGGTTGATGATCTGCTTGCCATTGTTGGTAAAGCGGGTGAGGATATTTCATCGCTGTTGAAAGGTGCTGCTGCTGCCGGCAAAGTAGAAGAACCAAAAAAAGAAACCCCTGCGGCTGTACAACCTGCTGCTGCCAGTCCGGCACCAGCATTGGATATAGCTAAAATGGAAGAAGTAGTCCTGATGCCACGACTCAGTGATACGATGGAAGAAGGAGTGATTGCTTCCTGGCATAAAAATGTAGGCGATGCCGTAAAGAAAGGAGAAGTGCTGGCTGAAATTGAAACGGACAAAGCCACTATGGAACTCGAAAGTTATAAGAACGGAACCTTGCTTCATATCGGTGCGCAGAAGGGTGAAAAGATCCCGGTAAATGGATTACTATGTATCATTGGTGAAAAAGGTAAAGTAGATGTAGCTGCGATCGTTGCAGCTACAAAAGGCGGGGTCGTACCTGCAATGACACAAGAGATAGTCAGCAAAGAACAAGCTGTGAGCGATGAGCAACCAGTGACGAAGAACGAGCAACCAGCAACTACAGAAAATGGAAGAGTAAAAGCATCTCCCTTAGCCAAAAAATTAGCGGCAGAAAAAGGAATAGATATCAAAGCTGTCAATGGTTCCGGTGATGGCGGACGAATCATCAAAGCAGATATTGATAATTATAAACCATCTGCCCAACCAGCAGTAAGTACAGCAGGTAAAGCTGCGACAGCTGCACCGGTTCCTGAATTTACAGCCGGGGAGGAAGGTTTTACGGATCTTCCCAATTCTCAAATACGTACTGTCATTGCCAAGCGTTTATCAGAAAGTTTATTCAGTGCCCCGCATTTCTATCTTACGATGGAGATCAATATGGATAATGCAATGGCGGCAAGGGCACAGCTGAACGAAGTAAGCCCGGCGAAGATCAGTTTCAATGACCTGGTCGTGAAGGCAACCGCATTGGCATTACGCCAGCATCCTGCAGTGAATGCTTCCTGGATGGGAGATAAGATCCGCCGCTATAGTCATATTCATATTGGTATAGCCGTGGCTATTGAGGACGGGTTGATCGTGCCAGTGGTTCGTTTTGCAGATCAGAAAACATTACCCCAGATCGCAGCAGAAAGCAAAGAACTGGCAGGTAAAGCGAAAAATAAAAAACTACAGCCGAATGAATTCTCCGGTAACACGTTTACCATTTCCAACCTCGGCATGATGGATATTGATGAATTTACAGCTATCATCAATCCTCCCGACAGCTGTATTATGGCGGTGGGCAGGATAAAAGAGATCGTGGTGAAAAAAGGAGATGGCTTTGCGGTGAGTAACGTGATGAAGATAACGCTGAGCTGTGACCATCGCAGTGTGGATGGGGCAACCGGCGCTGCATTCCTCCAAACATTCAAAAAATTCCTGGAAAACCCGATCACGATGCTGCTCTAAGAGGGTATATGCAGCAACAGGGTTTTACACTAACTTGTCAGGGCAACCTGGGAATGTAAAATTGCATCCTTGTTAAGGCTATGTGCTCCACCATGAAAAAAATAGTCTCCTTTTTTGCCGGCCTCCTTTTCTATTTGGCTTCCTTTGCCCAGCCGGTGGAGGAGATAAATGCTTTCAATGCCTATTATCAAAAAAGTATCGAAGAGCTCAGAGCCTTATATGGAATAAGGGGAAGTATATTTAAATGCGAACCGGTAGCCCGGCCTTTTGATGCTATCAAATTATTCCTGGAAGTTTACAGAGAGAATAAACAAAAGATGGGCGTCATCTTTTACAGTGTTGATACTGCCTGGCTTCGCATCTGGCTGATTCGGGATGACCAGTTGTATTTTTCCCGGCAACCCGTCAGCAAAACACAGCTTAAAACGATTGAGACCAATATCAGGGCTGCTTTGCAGGTAGACCTGCTGCTGGCTACCCGTGACAGTGTACAACGGGGTGTGATCCTTGGAGCCAGCCCGGGTAATCAAACCAATCATCAAACCGCCATTAAAGAAGCGACGGCCGTATTATTACCCCCACCCATAGCCGAAAATTTGCCGGGATTACAGCACCTCATTCTTATCACCGAAGACAATATCGGCCAGATCCCTTTTTATATTTTAAAGCCTTTTAAGAACGATGCTTACCTGGTTGACAGTGTTTCATTATCCCTCGCACCACATTTATGCAACCTGGGTAATATAGCGGGGATGAACAAAACAATAATGGGCCAGCCGAACCGTTTATTCGCCAATAAACCACTGATCGTAGGTAATCCTGCATATGCAAATACCCCTGAACACAATTTGCCCCGCTTACCCGGAGCGGCAGTAGAAGCAAGGATGATCAGTGAATGGACAAACGGACAATTACTCACAGACAGTGCTGCCACCTTATCAACCGTAAAAAAACTGGCCCGAAAATCCGACCTGCTTTATTTCGCCACGCATGGATATTCGGATTTTGAAAAAGTATTGGACGGAAGTTATCTTGCTTTCGCCCCTGATACAGCCAACCCATCCGGTTTATGGACGGCCCGCCAGATACAGGAAGAAAATTTTACCGCCCCGCAAATGATGGCCGTACTCAGTGCCTGCCAGACAGGTGTTGGTAAGATATATGATGCTGGTTTTATCGGGCTGGGCAGGGCTTTCTTTAAAGCTGGTGTTGATCATACCATTATGAGTCTTTGGAGTGTAAACGATAAAGCCACCAAAGAATTAATGATATTATTTTTTCGGGACATGCTGGGAAAACCACGATCATTCTATCCGGCCTCTCATCTCCGGGAAGCCATCCTGAAGTTCAAAGCCAAACAATCCAACCCGGCTTTATGGGCGCCCTTTATTTTGTTTGGCTTTCCTTATTAACCCAAACCTGGTTTTAAAAAAGTAATTTTTCTACGCCATTGCAGGTAAAGTTACCAGTCAACCGCATTTTTTAAGTTCAAAGAATGGGTATGGCAGGCTTGTTGTAAACTATTGTTTAGTTCTTACAGGCTGTAGGGGTATGGCCTTAAATATAAAAAATAACAGTATCCGTTAAAATAAGAAGTAGGGTATGCTGTTATATTGCAGTATTAAAACTAAACGATGGAAGATTTTGAAAAAGAAGAAGTGTTCTCCTGGTCTAACTTGTTCCTGATCACAGCCGGGTGTTCTTTCCTTTTTAATATAGGCATCAAAATACTTGATGGCAGTTTCTCTTATCTATTAATGATCATTGGTTTTGTGGCTACTGGTTTGGGTGCGCTCAACTGGTTGGCAAGAATGCTGTCAAAGCAACTGAATAAGAAGAGAAAAAAAAGGAGGTTTGCTTCCTGAGAACTACTCCTGTTATGTAATTTACAGCAACACCAGCTTTCCATCCATCTTAATAGCAACCAGCTGTTCTTCATCTATTACCCGTACAGTATTCACTGTACAATTATCAATTTTATTTGTGCCCAGTTGAGGAAAATATCAGCTTTATTGAAAATCAATACTTTCCGCCTATTCCCCTACCGGCAACTATTCTATTAAGTACTTTTTGAAACAATTTTTTGTAAAATATAGTTTCAATAATTATTGAAAATTCAAAATCGACCTCGTAATTTTGAAGGATGAAACTCATTGAAGCAAGACAACAATTCATTAGCAGCTGGGGGGCTTTTGGCACCCATTGGGGTATTAACCGTACAATGGCCCAGATACATGCCCTGCTTCTAATCAGCGCTGATCCCCTTACCCAGGATGATATGATGGAACAACTCAATATCAGTCGCGGCAATACCAATATGAATATCCGGGAACTCATCAACTGGGGATTGGTAGAACGGGTATTACTTCCCGGAGAACGCAAAGAATATTTTACGGCAGAAAAAGATATCTGGAAAGTGGTAAAGCAGATTATTAAGGAGAGAAAAAAACGGGAGTTGGAACCCATGCTCCAATTGCTTGATAAGCTGGAAGAAGTGGAAGGCGATAAAAGGGATAAGCAGGTTAAAACATTTGTGGACACCGTAAGGAGTATCAAAAAACTGGGCCGCCATGCCGATAAGACACTGGATAAGATGATCAGGGCTGAGGAAAGCTGGTTTATCGGGACGATGATAAAGTTGTTTAAATAACCTACCCCGGTTCCGGGAACATGGTTGTCTCATTCTTCGTTAAACGTGATTACAAGGGAGGACTGACCGAAGCAATCTGTTAAACATCAAATTGATGAATTCTTTCAAATTGCTGCATTTCATTCGCAATGACGGCTTATAACAGTCTATCTGAGCCTGGTCTTTCATTTTTTTCTGAAAGTTTAAAACTACATTTATGCAAACCTTTAAACAGGCCGACCTGCTGATTAACATAGGTCTTATTACAATTTTTATGATCCTTATTATTACCAACCCTTCCCTGGTTTTTGCTGCGTATATGGTAGTGGGGTGCTGGCAACTGTTAAGTATGTTCATCCATTTTCTGCAGAAGTGGTTCATGAAAAAAAGAGGCGCCCGGAATTGGTATCATTGGATTACCTGTACCCTACTCGCACTCGTATTACTGAGCCAGCTGATCACACCCTTTCTCCTGGTCTTCTACCTACTATTACTGGGATCCCCGGTTTTAGCCATTATCTATACAGGGATCTGTTATGTTGAACTGAAAGAGCTTAAAAGGAGTCATTCATTCAACCTCCGCTGAATGGACAATTGAAAATTACGTCATAGCTTCGCTTCATGAGTGAAAAGAAAACCCTTGTTCTCGGTGCCTCCGACAACCCATCCCGCTACAGTTATCTCGCCGTTCAACGGTTAAGAAGTCATGGCCACCCCGTTGTAGCAGTAGGCAGAAAACATGCTAAAGTAGGAGATGTAACTGTGGAAACGGACAAAAAACAATTCGATCATATAAATACAGTAACCCTCTACCTGAACCCGTTGCACCAGCAGGAATACTATGACTATATTCTTTCATTGCATCCCAAGCGTATCATATTTAATCCGGGTGCAGAAAATGAGGAGCTGGTATCGCTTGCCAGCCAACAGGGGATAGAAACCCTTGAGGCTTGTACCTTAGTGATGCTGAGTACAAACCAGTATTAATAGTAGATCGCCATTATTTTTTTCCGGGCTTTTACGACCCGTACGGAGTACTACTCCTCAATCTTACCCATTTCCTCTCTGCCTTGCTTGGAAGTTCTCAAAACTTTCACAAACCTTGTAGTACCGTACCCCACTGATAACTGCAACCGCAAATCCAGGTTGCTGAACAATATCCTATTGACCTTTAAAAACGTTCAAATGAAAAACCTACGTACTATTGCAGTATGCGTAAGCATTCTGTTTTACAACCTGAATGGTATGGCCCAAACTACTGGTACCATTCCCATCAATGAGCCTGATTACAACAAACCAAAGTTGTTCAGCAATTTACCCGACAAGATCCCTGTAAGTATTGACCAACTCAACAGCCTGTTTAGCTCTGCTATCGGCAGCCAGGTAAGCGTTGATGTGCCCAGTCAGCCCAGTGTGCAATTTAACGGGGAACTAGTTTCTACTGTTAGCAAATATGGCAACAGCTTGCAGAGTGTTATTATCCGTTCCACTAATTATAACGGGGCCCGGTTCACAGTCTCTAAAATCACTGATGCGGAAGGTAAGATTTCCTATGCAGGCCGTATCATCAGCTTCCAGCATGGGGACCTGTTTGAGCTGAAAAAACTGGACACCGAATGGGTGCTGGTAAAAAAAGATTATCATGAATTAGTTAATGAATAAATCCTTGTATCACTGACCCGTTTTGACGTCCGTATCCTATATCCTTGTTGTACCTATTGAAAAAATTTAAAATCCGTGTAATGAAAAACCTACTCCAATCAGTTCTTATGCTGCTGTCTCTGAACAGCACCATGAGCGCAACTGCCCAGGTTCCGCTGTTAAACAGTAACACAGCCGCTTCGGCAGTAATTCTTCTTGACTTTGATGGCCATACCGTAACTGCTACGAGCTGGAACTATGCCGGGCCTATCGTTTGCGGCGCCTCCGGCTTAGCTAATGCCCAGATCACTTCGGTTTTTAACCGGGTGGCTGAAGATTATCGCCCCTTTAATGTTAACATCACCACCGACGAAAGTAAATACCTGGCCGCCCCCGCCAATAAAAGAATGCGGGTGATCCTGACCGTTACTTCCGACTGGTATGGATCAGCAGGTGGTGTGGCTTTTTTGAACTCCTTTACATGGGCTGACGACACGCCTTGTTTTGTATTCAGCGCTTTGCTTTCCTACAATGAAAAAAATATAGCCGAAGCAGCTGCACATGAAGCAGGCCATACCCTTGGTCTTTATCACCAGTCCACCTATGATCTCAACTGTGTAAAAACATCTGACTATAACTATGGCCTGGGATCGGGGGAAATAGGCTGGGCTCCGATCATGGGAGCTGGCTATTACCGAAACCTTACGTTGTGGAATAATGGGCCCAATTCATATGGCTGTACAAGTTTCCAAACTGACCTGAGTATTATTACCAGCGCCACCAACGGCTTTGGTTTCCGCGCCGACGACTACCCGGCCACTTTTGCAGGTGCTATCAATGCTCCTTTCATAAGCAATCGTTTTACCGTCAACGGTATTATCGGACAGAATACCGATCAGGATATGATCAAGTTTACCCAACCGGCCGTCGGACGTTTTCTATTGAGTGCGATCCCTTATAATGTAGGTACAGGTAATATCGGCTCCAATGTAGACCTGCAGATCACCCTTTATAACAGCGCACAAACGCAATTGAATGTTTATAATCCCGGTACCACTCTCAGCTCCGTAATAGATACCACGCTTACCCAGGGAATCTATTACCTCAAAATAGAAGGAAAAGGAAATATCTACGCCCCTAACTATGCCAGCCTCGGGTCCTATGCATTAAATGGCACTTATATGTCCGGTGTATTACCCCTGAGAAGACTTGAACTGAGCGGAGACCTGGTGAATGATAAACACCGGCTTACCTGGCTCATTGATGCCGATGAGGCTATCACCAGACAAATACTGGAAATTTCTACTGATGGCAGAAATTTTAGTCCTGTAACCGAACCGACCAGCAACCTGCGTTCGTTCATGTACAAACCATTTGTATCAACCACGGCACAATACCGGTTGAACGTAACCTTTGATAATGGTCATCAATATTATTCTAATGTTATTTCATTGCGGAATACCGGCACTGCCAGCTGGCCCAAATTAGTCAGCAATATCAGTAACACATCCGTAGTGGTCAACAGCCCCGGTACGTATAGCTATGCCATTTATGAATTTAGTGGCAAAACTGTCAGCAAAGGACAATTGACCAATGGCCTGAATACGATCAATACCAGCAACGTTGCTGCCGGCACCTACATCATCCGTTTTGCCAGTGGTACCGAGCAGTGGATAGATCGATTTGTTAAGCAATAAACTTTTTCAAGTTCCGCCACAGGCGGGACAATAATCCGTACCCCCTATTGTTTATAAGAGGTTTTCCTGTAACTTGGGAAAACCTCTTTTTTTATGATTTGGAGAAAATTTAATGGCGACCCGATTGAATTACCCATCATGGAAGCTGTGGAAAATGCAATTAAGCGGGAAATACAAAAAGGATTCCGTTTAAAGGTCTGTATCGGCACCGACTCACAGGTAAAAGGAAAGGAAACAGAATTTGCCACGGTCATTGTTTTTTTGCGGGAAGGGCATGGTGGCTTTATGTTCATCCACAATGAGAAAACCCGTCAGCAGTTTACCATCAAAGAACGGATGCTGATGGAAGTGGCCAAGAGCATTGAAATTGCGTATGAACTCTGCAACCTGTTTACCCTTTACAATGTGGACATGGAAGTACATGCAGACATTAACACGAACCCGCATTTCAAAAGTAATGATGCCCTTAAGGAAGCGATGGGGTATATTCTCGGGATGGGCTTTGCCTTTAAAGCCAAACCGGAAGCTTTTGCAAGCAGTAGTTGTGCCAACAAAGTGGTGAACTAACGGGTACCAGCCAGCAACCTTTTTCTTGCGGAGTGTTCCTCTGCCAGTACGATCTACCTCTCTACTTTTCTCCTTCTTCTCCAGCCAATGACCAGTACGGCCAGTAAAACAAGCCCGATCCCAATACGAACCATGGCTGCTTTTTTCTCTCTGGCTTTTCGTTCCCGTTGCAATTCCAGGATACTGTTCATAGTGCGGGAAATGTTATCACTCACCTGGTTGCTATCAGGCAAACGAAGATTTGTTATGGCACTGTCGGCCCATTGCTGAATGTGCAGGAGGGCGGAATCATCGACCACTAATTGTTTTAGATTTCTTGTTTTTACAGCAATCGTATCAACCTGGGAATAACCGTCGATTCCACAAACAAACGCAAGCAGGCATAATAGCTTCTTCATGCTGATGAGTTTGAGATAAATTAAACCGCCGGGGATGCAACGGTTTCGTCATTGTTTATTACTTTTTAACAGGAAGGATATCCTTTTGTTCCGGCGCTCTTGCCGGGTAGAGAGAAACCAATGAAGAAACTGTAACAGTGGTTGTGCCTGAATACATTTTTTCCATCTTCTTGCTGTCTTCCTGAGCAAGCGAGAAAGTAATGAGTACCATCACAAATAGTATCACTACTAAATTTTTTTCGGATAAGATTGCTTTCATAAGCAGGTTGTAGGCTTGTAGGTTTAATAGGGCAAAATTAGGTTTAATAAAGCAAACAAACGATACCACAAAAGGGGTATTTTTTAAGGATATGTATTATATACGCGTATAACTACGATTCAGAACACCTATATAATCCAATATCGGCTTACGCCCTGCTTTTTTAGTGGCAGATGTCACAAAA
The DNA here is from genome assembly GCA_034408705.1 of Bacteroidota bacterium. Classification (GTDB taxonomy): domain Bacteria; phylum Bacteroidota; class Bacteroidia; order Chitinophagales; family Chitinophagaceae; genus JJ008. The sequence goes on along the minus strand of JAWXCO010000174.1, from coordinate 3,832 downwards.
TGTGGCGGACTTTCTTCCCATTGCCCCGACAAAACATTCATGAAATGTGCAATATTTCGTTCAGTTGCCCCCGGTTTATTCTTATCTGTTTTAGTAAAAACCAGCACAAAAGGTACCTGCCACTCTCCTAATTGATTAATAAATTCCAGATCGATGGCCTGGGGTTCATGACGACTGTCGATCAGCACAAATACACAAACTAGGTTTTCCCTTTTCCGGATGTAGGATTCGATCATATTGCCCCAGTTATTACGGGCTTTTTGAGATACCGTAGCCGCATAACCGTAACCGGGAAGATCTACGAGGTACCATTTTTTTTTGTCAGAGGAAATGATCTCAAAGTGGTTCAGCAGTTGGGTCTTGCCGGGGGTAGATGATATTTTCGCCAATCCATTCTTATTCGTAAGCATATTGATCAGGGAAGATTTGCCCACGTTACTGCGGCCAATAAAGGCATATTCGGGCTGATTGGCCTGCGGGCAATCCTTGTACCCCGGGCTGCTGATGACGTATTCGGCTGAAATAATTTCCATCGGCCTGCAAGATAACGGGAAACCGCCTGCCCTGGCACGATAAACTATCCGCAGGACGCGGTGGATAAACTACAAACTTGTTTTACCTTTGCACCTCATGTCAAACCCACAACCTCACGATCATATTACCCCGTTCAAAGACTCTTCTAAAACGAAGAAAGAACAGGTAGCGGATATGTTTGATAAAATAGCCGGCAACTATGATAAAATGAACCGGTTCCTCTCGGCCCGTACAGATATCGGCTGGCGGAAAAAAGCTATTCGGAAGCTGAGACAATACCATCCCCGCAAGGTACTGGATGTTGCTACCGGCACTGCGGATATGGCTTTATTAACCTATAAACTGCTGAAGCCCGACCAGGTTATCGGGATTGATATCTCTGAAGGGATGCTGGAGCTCGGAAAGAAAAAGATTGAAAAAGAGGGACTTGGGGATAAAATCCAGTTACAGCAGGGTGATTCAGAAACAATAAATTTTCCAGAAAATACGTTTGATGCCGTGATGGTGGCTTTTGGTGTACGGAATTTTGAGAACCTGGAAAAAGGTCTGGCAGAAATGCTTCGGGTATTGAAGCCCGGAGGCCGCTTGATCGTACTGGAATTTTCAAAACCACAGGGTAAGCCTGTTAAGCGTTTATATAATCTGTACATGGGCATTGTGGCGCCGCAGGTGGCACGATGGTTCAAACAAAACAAAGAGGCCTATCAATATTTGAATGAGTCGTCCAATGCATTTCCCGACCGCCATTTATTTACTGACATTTTAAAAAAAGTGGGATTCTCCGAAACGGAATTTGAACCGCTAAGCTTAGGAATATGTTGCATTTACTCCGGAAAAAAGTTGGCCCCGCAAGCCGGTTGAGCTCACCAAAAATAAAAACCCTGTTGGTATTGTTGGTTGGCCCGCTCCTGCTTTTCCAATCCGTTCAGGCCCAATACTATCCTTTCAGTAAGGTAGAGATGAACCGTACCGACCAGGACAGCAAGCCTTATTATTTTGGGATGAGCCTGGGTATTAACCTGGCCCGTTTTCAAACTTCTTTACACCCGGTTTTTTTAGCCAGTGACAGTGTGTATATAGCTGAGCCCACCAATTCGGGTGGTATCACCCTTGGGTTCCAGGCCACGGCCCGATTATCCAATCGCTTTCAATTACGTTTCAATCCGCAACTGATGTTTGTGGAGCGCAATATCCATTACCGGCTCAAGTACCCGGATATTAATAACGAAACCGATGTAACCAAAAAAGTAGAATCCATTATTGCAGCCTTTCCTATCCAGTTAAAATTTCAGAGCGACCGGATCGGCAATTTCCGGGTCTATACGCTGCTGGGTTTTAAAGCGGATATTGATATGGCCAGTAATGCCCGTGCAAAAAAAGCGGAGGACCTGGTCAAGATCGAAAAATATGATTTCGGTCCGGAGTTCGGGATCGGTTTTAATTTTTATTTCCCCAGTTTTATTTTTTCTCCGGAGATCAAGATCAGCAATGGGCTGAGAAATATCCACGCCAGGGATGCCAACTTAAAATTCTCCAATGTATTTGATAAGATACAGTCGCGGATGATCGTGTTCACGATTCATTTGGAAGGATAATTTTTTTGGGGGCTCTCATCGTCCCGATCTCCGGTCGGCTGCAGTACCCGCCATCCGCTATTACTCCGGCGCAGGCCCCGCACCAACCCTCACCGGGGTAACCGCTGCTGTCGGGCAGCCTCTCAGCAGTAGAACCCATATTCACCTTTTACGAAAAGCAGGAACACCGTTTTTCAATTTATACCTGAAAGTGGTATAGATGGGATGAAGATTCTTTTTATATTCAGTCAGCCAAAACAGGTATGGAAACAGTAACCCTACAACCGTTGCAGCATAATGGTGTGGAAAATATAGGTATCTATTTTCCCTCAACGGCAGCATTGAATAGAGCGGTGCGAAAAATAAAAAATGCCCGGTGGTCAAGGACGTACCGGTGCTGGTATGTGCCGCTGAGTAAGGAAAAGTATAATGAGATTGTATTTGCTTTTAAGGGACTGGCCCGTATAGAGCAACATGAATTAGAGCAATACCTGGTAGCGAGAAAGAAAAATAGTACGGTTGATTCGTCTGCCCCGAAAAAACAAGGAGCAGGAATACGACAAGCCCTACCTGCAGTATGGCGGCAGGTACCGGCCATCCAAAAGCCTGTAGCTAAAACAGCGGTCATTAAAAAAGCTGAAAAAGTTCATGCTATTAATGCCCATGTGCTACCTGCTATGGAGCAGCGGCTGAAATTAAAAGGGTACAGTGCCTCTACATTAAAAACCTATTTAAACGAAGTGGGTGTTTTTTTAAGAACGATCCGTCATCATCCCGCAGATGATTTCACTGTGCAGCGAATTAAGGACTACCTGCAATATTGTCTTGAAAAATTAGCGTTAACTGAAAATACTTTGCATAGCAGGATGAATGCACTTAAATTTTATTATGAACAGGTGCTGAAGAGAGAGAAGTTTTTTTGGGATATTCCCAGACCCAAAAAAGGGATACAATTACCAAAAGTGCTCAGCAAAGAAGAGATGATAAGACTTATAAAAGCCATTGAAAATGTGAAGCATAGAACCATGATAATGATTGGGTATGCCTGCGGATTAAGGGTAAGCGAAATAACCGGGCTGGATATAAAGGATGTAGACGAAAACCGACGGCTCTTAATGATTCGTAGAGCTAAAGGCAAAAAAGACCGGGTTGTTAGCCTGAGTCCGGTAATGCTTATAATGTTGAGAGAATATCAAACCATTTATAAGCCAGAGAAATATTTATTTGAAGGGCAATATAAAGAAACCCGCTATAGCGTGAGAAGCCTTGAAGCAATTATTAAAGCTGCAAAAACTAAAGCCGGGATCAGCAAAACAGGTAGTATGCATATGCTCAGGCACAGCTTTGCCACTCATTTGCTCGATAAGGGTACAGATGTAGTGTTCATCCAGAAGTTACTGGGGCATAACGATATAAAAACAACACTTCGCTACCTGCATGTTACCAATAAAGACATGCTTAATATACTAAGCCCGCTTGAGGATATAAAGGATTTTTTATAAGTTAGCCTGGTGTATTGTCGCAACTCCTTTTGGCATTCCAAAATCTTGCATAAACCAGTCTAAACCACTGAAAATCAAAGAAACAATATTTGAGGTGCAAAAAAAGAAAAGGTTCGTATATTCGACAAGACACACGTTAGGCGCTATATTTTTTTTGCGGGGAAGGCTCTAAGAAAATCCGAATAACAAATATCCCCCGATTTTTTTAAATTGGCGCTGGCG
>JAWXCO010000173.1:0-19694 GCA_034408705.1 Bacteroidota bacterium | reverse complement strand
TTATCTAACTTTCTGTTATACAATAAATGTTTATGCAATTTTCTTTCCAGAACAAAATACTGGAATAATATGCTGGTAATTATTTCAGAGGATGACCCGCAGGGAGGAGTGGACCATATTAATGCACACCGAAGTGTATTAATGATGGCCGGACCGTATGTAAAAAGAAATCATGTTTCTCATACCCACGCTAACTTTGGTTCCATCTTAAAAGTGATTTATAATATTCTCAATATTAATTATGTAAACCAGTATGATGTGACGGCTTCGCTGCTCAGTGATTTCTTTTTATCCACACCTGATTACACTCCTTACTCATTAGTAATGCCGGATAAAGGAGTGTTTGACCCGCAAAAAGTAATGAACAGGTATAATAAGAATATTGACTGGCGAAAAATTCAGCAAGGCCAAAAGATGGATGATGAAGATGAACAACGTACAGACCACTATAAACAAAAAATAAGTAAGCTATGAAGTATGCCGTAGTTGTTATGTTAATAGTAACTGGTTGCTACTTTCCATCAGTGGTAGTTGCGCAGCAGAAAGTGCTACTACCCAATGGCTGGACTTTGTCCCCGGCGGGCCGTTCTTTTCCATTGGGCGATCTGCCCTTGAATATCGCTGTATCCAAATCGAAGAAACTGATGGCCGTTACCAATAACGGGCAAAGTGTACAGAGTATCCATCTTATTAATCCGGTTACGGAAAAAGTACTGGATAATGTGATTGTAGCCAAATCATGGTATGGACTAAAATTTAGTGCAGATGAAAAGATACTTTATGCCAGTGGAGGTAATGATAACTGGATACTGGTGTACGCCATCAACAATAACAAATTGCAATTGAAGGACAGCATCTTACTTGGGAAAAAATGGCCGGAGAAAATATCCCCTGCTGGTATTGATATAGATGATGCAGCAAAAAAAATGTTTATTGTTACTAAAGAAAATAATTCATTATATATCGTAGACCTGAGAACAAAAGAAATTATTCATCAGCAGTCACTTCAGGAACCGGCTTATTCCTGTCTTTTATCAGGCAATAAGAAGGAGCTATACATTTCTTTGTGGGGAGGAAAAAAAGTACTGATAGTTGATATTGCAGGTAAAAAAATTATAGGTGAAATAAATGTTGGCGAAAATCCCAACGAGTTATTGCTTTCTAAAAATGGCAGAACCCTGTTTGTTGCCAATGCCGGCGATAACTCCGTATCCGTCATTGATGTTGCAAAACGAAATGTGCTGGAAGTGCTGAATGCTGCTTTGTACCCTGATGCACCAACAGGCTCAGCCAGTAATGGTCTAGCCATGAGTGAGGATCAGAAGACATTATATGTAGCGAATGCCGATAATAACAGCCTTACCGTTTTTGATGTAACTAAGCCCGGTTTCAGTAAATCAAAAGGATTTATCCCCGTAGGCTGGTACCCGACCAATGTAAAAGTAATTGGAAAAAAAATATTTGTAGCTAATGGCAAGGGTTTTTCATCATTACCCAATGCAAAAGGCCCCGATCCTACAAAAAAAGATCAGGATGTTATTTATCAGCAGGGGGATTTTAAAAGTAAGCAAAGCAGAATAGAATATATCGGTGGTTTGTTTAAGGGAACCATGAGTATCATTGATGAGCCCTCTACAAGTCAACTGGCCGTGTATTCAAAAATGCTTTATGCTAATACACCCTACACAAAGGAAAGGGAAATGAATGCAAAGGGAGAACCCGGAAACCCCATTCCAATGAAAGTTGGAGAGGCCTCCCCCATCAAATATGTGTTTTATTTTATTAAGGAGAACAGAACGTATGACCAGGTGTTAGCAGATATGCCTGGTGGCAATGGCGATACCAGCTTATTATTGTTTGGGAAAAATATTACACCCAATCAGCATAAACTGGCCACGGAGTTTGTATTGCTTGATAATTTTTATGTGGATGGAGAAGTAAGTGCCGATGGACATAACTGGAGTACGGCAGCCAACGCCAATGATTACCTGGAAAAAACATGGGTTACAAGTTATGGCGGCCGGGGCGGTAATTACGATGCAGAAGGTAACCGGGAAATAGCGAATCCCGATAGAGGATTTATATGGGATTATTGTAAACGGGGTGGTGTTACGTACAGAACATATGGTGAATTTGCAGATGATTACAAAGCAAATATCAAAGTACTGGAAAATCATTTTTGCCCTTACTACACCAGTTGGGATGAAAATGTGAGAGATACGTCAAGATTTTATCAGTGGAAACGGGATTTTGATTCGCTCCTTGCTGTAAATGCAGTGCCCCGTTTTAATTCGCTAAGAGTAATTAATGACCATACCGAAGGCCAAAGAATCGGCAGGCCAACTCCTTTTGCTCATGTAGCCGATAATGATTTGGCCATGGGCATGTTTGTAGAATATTTATCCAAAAGCCCGATATGGAAGGAGACCGCCATTTTTATTGTGGAAGATGATGCACAAAATGGCCCTGATCATGTGGATGCTCACCGTAGTACGGCTTATCTGGCCGGTGGTTTTGTAAAAAGAAATTTTGTCGATCATACGATGTATTCCACATCATCCATGTTACGGACAATGGAGTTAATTCTGGGGTTACCACCTATGAGCCAATATGATGCGGCTGCTGAACCCATGTGGAGATGCTTTACCAGTTCAGCCAATTTAACTCCTTTTCAATCTGTACCTGCCCTCGTTGACTTAAATGAAAAAAACACAAAAAATACAGCCAGTGCAAGGTTGAGCGAAACTTTTGATTTCAGTAAAGAAGACCGGATACCTGATTTGGTTTTTAGTGAAGTAATATGGAAAGCAGTGAAAGGAGAAGAAAGTGTGATGCCGGCACCCAGGCGAAGTGCATTTGTAAAAATAGCCAGCGATGAAGATGATAAAGAAAACAAAAAGAAAAAATAATGAAGCACGCAGTAGTTTATAGCTGGTTGCTAATATTTTTTTGTTCTTCCAATTCGGCACAGTCTCAAAAGCTAACTGAAGATACGATAGCCCGTTTTATGGAGCAAGCTGTAGTTACTGCACAAAGAAAAGAGTCACAGCCCTTATTAGTTCCGTATAGTGTACAAAAAATAAACCAGCAGCAGTTGGATGATTTTAATCCCCGGACTACTCCTGAAGCATTGATGATGGTAAATGGAGTGTTTGTTCAAAAAACAAATCATGGCGGTGGTTCGCCTTTTGTAAGAGGGCTAACCGGTAACCAGGTGCTGCTATTAGTGGATGGCATCCGGATGAATAACTCAACATTCCGTTATGGTCCCAACCAATATTTGAATACCATAGATGCTTATATCATTAATACAATTGAAGTAGCCAAAGGAACCGGGTCGGTTCAATATGGGTCGGATGCCTTGGGTGGCGTAGTACAGGTGCTAACAAAAGAACCTCCTTTTTCAAAGGAGAAAAAAAACTGGACAGGTATAGTGCTGGGTAAATATATGTCGGGGGGTATGGAAAAAACCGGGAGAGGCGAATTGCATTTCAGTGGTAAAAAAATAGCGTTGCAGGCTGGTATTACCTATCGAAATTTTGGTGATCTTATTGGTGGCGATACTACCGGTAAGCAATCTCCATCGGGGTATAAAGAACTGGCGGCTGATGTAAAGTTGAATTTTTTGCTAAATAAAAAATGGCAGCTAATACTGGCACATCAGTCTTTACAGCAGCAGCATGTGCCGGTGTATCATAAACTGAGGCTTGAAAATTTTGCTATCAACGAAATGGATCCGCAAAAAAGAATGCTGAACTACGCAAGGCTGAAAGGGAATATGGCAAACCGGTTTTTTAAACAAATAGAACTGACTGCCTCCTGGCAGCACAGCATTGAAGGAAGAAACAGCCGTAAGAATGGGAGCACCAGCTTACGTAAAGAAAGAGATGAGATTATAACTGCCGGATTAACACTCGATGTAGCAAGTCATTTAAAAAAAGGATGGACAGCTAATTCGGGTATAGAGCTCTATCATGATAAAGTAGGCAGTATTCGAAAAGATATTAACGGGGTAACAGCCGTGGCAAAACAATTGCGGGGGTTATATCCTGACGATTCAAAATACGGCAACTATTCTTTATACAGCTTGCAGCATTTTAGTTTTAATAAGTTCATTGCTGAAATTGGTGGAAGGTTCAACATTTTTGACATCCGTATTTCAGATACAACACTGGGGTATGTAAAACTGACTCCTTTTGCAGTGGTTGGTAATGCAGCATTGCTTTATCAGTTCAGCCACCGGCATTCTGCTTATGTATCGGTAAGCAGTGGTTACCGGGCCCCTAATGTAGATGATATGGGCACATTGGGAATTGTGGATTTCCGCTATGAAGTGCCAACGGATGATTTGGAACCGGAAAAGTCCACCCACACAGAAGTTGGCTATAAATTCAGTGATAATAAAATAAAAGGAAGTATCAGTTTATACCAGCTGCAACTGCAGAATATTATTACAAGGGTAAAGGTTGAGGGACAGTTTATAAGTGGTTACCAGGTATACCAAAAAGAAAACAATAAGAAAGCAAGGTTAAAAGGTATTGAAGCAGAACTAAGCTGGCAGCTGATTAATTGCTTAAGTATTTACGGCGGATTTGCGTATGCACAAGGAGAAAATCAGACTAAGCATGAACCCCTTCGACGGGTACCACCATTCAATGCTAGAATGATGACTACATACCATAAAAATAAATTTTTTGCAACTGCTGAATTGATGATTGCTTCTAAGCAAGCCCGTCTTGCCCAGGGAGATAAAGATGATATCCGCATTCCGGCAGGCGGCACACCAGGTTGGGAAGTGCTGAATTTGTATACCGGCTATAAAATATCCAAACTGCAACTGAATATCGGATTGCAAAATATGTTTGATAGGGATTATCGTACCCACGGCTCAGGTATTAATGCTGTGGGCCGCAGTGCTTTTATATCAGCTACCATTAACTTATAAATTATGAATCCGCATATAGCAAAGCAAACAGTGGACGAAATTTTTTCATTGTATGAGCAATACGGTAGTGATGACTATATCGGCGAATCGGTTTCACAATTAGAACATATGTGCCAGGCTGCTCAGTTGGCACAGGAGGGAGGTTATGACAATGAAGTTATATTAGCCGCTTTTTTTCATGATATTGGTCACTTGTGTGAACACATCATGGTTGTTGAACAGATGGATGGCTATGGTGTAACAGACCATGAAATACTAGCGGGAAATTATTTACGGGATAAAGGGTTTTCGGAAAAAATTGCCCGGCTGGTGGAAAGCCATGTGCAGGCCAAGCGATACCTTACGTTAAAATATCCTGCGTATCATAATCGACTTTCCGAAGCCAGTAAAATAACACTGGGCAAGCAAGGTGGAGTGATGACCGATGCTGAAGCAGCATTATTTGAACAGGACCAGCTGCATCTGTTGTATATCAAACTAAGAGAATGGGATGACGAAGCAAAGCTGGAGCATCAGCCATTACCATCACTGGATACATATAAGAACATGGCCTTTCGTCATTTGCTTTCACAAAATTAAGAGTTTGTTCATCTTACGTTAACAGCACTGCTGCTGTTTCATTCTACCTTTCAAAAAAAATGTATGTCAATTAAACTGGCTGTATTTGATATGGCAGGTACTACTGTCGCCGATAAAAATTTTGTAGCACTGGCATTTCAGAAAGCTTTTTCCAACCAGGGAATCGAAATAGATACAGATGATGCCAATCCTTTGATGGGATATCATAAACCGCTTGCCTTTCAAATGATGCTTGCAAAAATGGGTCTCCAGGCGGATGCGGAATTTATAGAAGAGATACATGCAGATTTTGAAAACGAAATGATGGATTTTTATGCGACAGCCCCGGAAGTAAAGTCCATGCCGGGTGCGGAAGACTTCTTTTTACTATTAAAAGAAAGGGGTGTCCGTGTTGCGCTCAATACCGGCTTTTCAAAAAATATAGCAGATGTAATTGTTGAGCGTTTTCAATGGAAGGAAAAGGGCCTGGTGGATGATTATATTGGCAGTAATGAAGTTGAAATGGGACGGCCTTACACATTTATGATCGCTGAACTGATGAAAAGGGCAGGGGTACAAGATCCTAATGAAGTTGCTAAAATTGGCGACACCACAGTTGATATCGAGGAAGGCATAAATGCAGGTTGCCGTTATGTAATCGGGGTTACCACCGGGGTTTGTAAGGAAGAAGAGTTGAGGCTAATGAATCCCACCCATATTATTCATCACCTTTCTGAATTGTCGGCAATTCTGTAATAAATAAAATTGACTGGCACATCATCATACAGACCACCTGCCTGGTTAACCACTTTGCTGGCAGCCTTATCCGCTTTTAGTGTATATACCTGTATGTATGCTTTCAGAAAGCCATTTACCGCCGCCGGGTATGACCAATTACAATTTGCCGGTATTGATTATAAAATAGCGTTGGTTATTGCACAAACAATCGGCTACACCATCAGTAAGTTCGCCGGTATTCGTTTTATTGCGGAGATGAAACAGGAAAAACGGGCAACAGGAATTATTAAGTTAATTGCTATCGCCTGGATAGCTCTTTTATTTTTTGCTATTGTTCCGGCACCTTTCAATATCATTTTTTTATTACTGAACGGCATACCGCTTGGTGTTATTTATGGTCTTGTCTTTAGTTATCTTGAAGGCAGAAGAACGACCGAGTTGCTGGGAGCTGTGCTGGCCAGCAGTTTTATTTTTGCATCGGGGTTTACACAAAGTGTTGGCAGGCATGTAATACTTAGTTGGAATGTAAGTCAATGGTGGATGCCCTGGATAACAGGCTTGCTTTTTTTTGTTCCACTAATTTTTTTTACCTGGCTACTGGATCGGTCTCCTGCACCGGATTTGGCAGATATAAGCCAGCGAACGAAGAGACAGCCCATGACTAAAAAAGCCCGACGGGATTTTATCAGAACTTTTTTTCCTGGTTTGGTGATGCTGATAATTGCCTACATTCTGCTAACGATTGTCAGGGATTACCGGAGCAACTTTGCTGCTGATATGTGGCAGGAAATGGGGTACGGGAAAGATGCATCCGTATTCACCCGTAGTGAATTGCCGGCATCTGTTTTTGTGTTGTTGCTGATGAGTTTGCTGATGCTGGTACGAAAAAATATTCATGCCCTGCTGATTAACCACCTGGTTATTTTTACCGGTTTTATTACCGCACTAGGCTGCACTTTTTTGTATTTGAATAATCAACTCTCTCCATTCTGGTGGATGACCCTCTCTGGTGTGGGTTTGTATATGGGCTACGTTCCATTTAATTGTATGCTGTTCGAAAGAATGATAGCCAGTTTTAAATATGTAAGTAATGCCGGGTTTATTATTTATGTAGCTGATTCATTTGGCTACCTCGGCAGTGGTGTGGTGCTGCTGCTGAAAAATTTTATGCACCTGGATATTTCCTGGACCAATTTTTTTATCCGGATAGTAATCATTTCTTCTGTACTGGGAATAATGCTAATCATTTTTTCGGCCATTTATTTCAGCAGTAAGTATAAGAAATATTTTCCGCCATTAACTGCAAAATATAGGTATGTATAAAACTGCTATTGTAATTGGCGCTGGCATGGCAGGACTTGCTACCGCAAGGGCTTTGGCTGTTCGGGGATATAAAGTAAATGTGATTGAACGAACGCACAGGGCAGTTGGTGCATCGATACGAAATTTCGGTATGATATGGCCAATAGGCCAGCCGGATGGTGAATTGTATGAAAGGGCAATGCTTTCCAGAAGCATCTGGAAACAGGTATGTCAGGATGCCCATATATGGCATGATGCGGTAGGGTCATTGCATGTGGCCAATCAACCAGCTGAAATGAATGTCATAAGTGAATTGGCAACAATATTCCGGCATCGTGGCTATCAGCTATTGTCAGCGGATGAAACATTAAAAAAATCTGCTCCGGTTGTCAGAGAAAATTTAATGGGAAGTTTATATAGCCCTGATGAAATGATAATTGACCCAAGGGTAGCCATACAAACAATACCTGCCTGGCTTAGTGAAAAATATATGGTTGAATTTACCTGGGGCAAAACGGTAACAGCTATCGATTACCCGGATGTATATACCGGTGAGGATATGCTAAGTGCGGATGAAATATTTTTGTGCAGCGGAGCTGATTTTGAAACAGTATATCCTGAATTATTTTCGAAGCAAGCATTGGTAAAATGTAAACTGCAAATGATGCGGATGGCCGCACAACAGGAAAGGATCGGACCACCCTTGTGCGGGGCCTTGTCATTGGTACATTATAACAGTTTTAAAGCCGCCCCTTCTTTAGGACAGTTAAAAAAAAGATTTGATGAGCAATACCCCGACTATTTGAAATGGGGTATACATGTAATGGTAGCCCAAAACCAGGCGGGAGAGTTAACCGTTGGTGATTCTCATGAGTATGATCACACACATGATCCATTTGATAAACAATTTATCAACCAGCTGATCCTGGACTACCTGAAAACGTTTGCAAGCTTCGGTAACGAGCAAATCATTGAAACCTGGAATGGTATTTATCCAAAACTAACCAACGGGGAGGCTCACCTTGTTATTAGGCCGGAGCAAGGCGTTACTATCATCAATGGATTGGGAGGTGCCGGCATGACACTTGGTTTTGGCTTAGCAGAACAAGTAGTTGCCGCCTAATACTAACTATTGTAAATAAGAAGCTTTATACCTTTTCCTCAATATCCTGGTCCTGATTTTTTTTAGCTGCCTGTTTAGCTTCTTTGTCAATTGCTTCAATAATGTCAGATGTCAGCAGGCGGGTTGCTCTTTTAAGACTTCTCTCGTATTTTTTTTCCTGTAATATCGTTTTGTAGTCGGCCAAAGCAAGGCTCAGCTTCTGGTGAAGCGTAGTCCTAAGCTCATTTTTTACTTTCTTTTTAGTGTTATTCTTTTTAGCCATAATGATTTAATTTGTAATTTTTTTATAATTAATTCATTTAAAAGTAATACAAAATTAACATTGGCAATGTTAAGTTTTTAAAAATGGCGGAGGGTAAAACCTCTTTTCAATGCCAAATGCGTTGCTGTGTAGACAGTTATAAAAAGATAGTGAAGAAGTGAACCTACGTATAAATGGATCAGTTCCCATTTCAGCTGGAGATCGTATTGCACGAATTAGTTTTAGGCTAATCACCCGTTGAACTGATCATAAAGATCAGCGGGAACAGAAGCCTGAAAGATTTTTATCTCTATATCAGGGTTACACCGATCAATTCTGCCTACCAAATTCAGAAAATAAGGAAGCAAAGGGAATTGGTTTTGACCGGTTGGCCCCCTAAAGGAGGAATTTGATTGAACGGTCTAATCGGCTCTATTTCAAAGAACAATCCGGGTCTTATTAATGTTTGCTATAGCTAACATTTTATCCTATATTTGTTCAATATAGCAAACATTATGAAAAAAAGAACAGTTACCCTAACCCCTAAATTAGAAAAGATCCTGGTTGAATTGAGTGCAAACATAAAGTTGGCAAGGTTACGGAGAAAATTGACCACCGAACAGGTCTGTGAGAGAGCTGGCATTAGCCGAACCACTTTATGGCAAATAGAGAAAGGAATGTATAATGTTACGATCGGCGCTTATGCACAGGTCTTGTTTATCCTTGGCCTTGAAAAAGACCTGTTACGGGTGGCAACTGACGATGAACTAGGCCGGAAGCTACAGGATGCCGATTTGGAAATTAAAAAAAGAGGGCCGAGAAAAAAATAAATACTATGGAAATCTTAGTTTATGCCAACTGGATGGATTTAAATGGCCCTGCCTTGATGGGAACCCTCTCGGTTGTCCATATCAAAGGAAGAGAAGTTTTCTCATTTGCTTATGACAGGTCATGGTTGAGCAGGGGGCTGGCACAAAACCTGGATCCAGATCTGCAACTTTTTGCGGGCACTCAATACCTTTCAACAGGAAAAAAGAATTTTGGTATTTTTCTCGATTCATCACCTGACAGGTGGGGGCGGGTTCTGATGTTAAGAAGAGAAGCTATTAGTGCGAGGATGGAATCAAGAAAACCCAACATTCTTTTTGAAGAGGATTACCTGCTTGGTGTATTCGATGCACACCGGATGGGCGCTCTCAGATTTAAAAAAGAAGGAAATGGCCCATTCTTACATGATAATGCAAGTTATGCATCGCCACCGTGGACATCTTTACGGGAACTTGAATTTGCAAGTTTACAATTGGAAAAAGATGCATTGACTGATGAGGAGTCATTAAAATGGCTCAGTATGTTAATGGCCCCTGGTGCATCGCTTGGCGGGGCCCGGCCAAAAGCAAGTGTACTCGATCCTGCCAATAATTTATGGATTGTAAAATTTCCCAGTGGAAATGACCAGATTGATATAGGTGGTTGGGAAATGGTTGCGAATGTACTTGCAAAAAAAGCAGGCCTGAACATTGCTGAAGGACAGATAAAGAAATTTAATAGCAAACATCACAGTTTTCTTTCAAAAAGATTTGACAGGGCCGGCAATCGCCGCATTCATTTCGCGTCAGCCATGACATTGCTTGGCTATTCTGACGGAGCCGAAGGCGTTTCTTATCTTAACCTCGCAGAATTCATTATGCAAAATGGCGCAAATGTCAAAGGCGATCTGGAAGAATTATGGCGAAGAATTGTTTTTAATATTGCTGTAAAAAATACGGATGACCATCTTCGCAACCATGGCTTTTTGCTCAGTAAACAGGGTTGGATTCTTTCTCCGGCTTATGATGTTAATCCTGTTTATCATGGAAGAGGGTTGACCTTGAATATTTCTGAAACAGATAATTCTTTAGACTTTGATCTGGCAAAATCAGTAGCAAAATACTTCAGGATATCAGAAAATAAAGCTATTACGATCATTGCTGGAGTACAAAAAGCTGCAGGTAATTGGCAAAAAATTGCAAAGACTTATAATATACCGGGCAGTGAACAGGATTTAATGGCCCAGGCTTTTGAAAAAGCTGCTCCTTAAAAATATGTCAACCGGAGATCGTTTTGCTCCAATGAGTTTGAGCCAGGCACTCCGGTTTAATTGGGCATGAAGCTCAGCGGGCACAGAAGCCTGGTGTATTTTTACCGATATAACAAGGTGACACCTGACGAGGGTGCTTACCAGATTGAAAAAATCTTGAAGGAAAGGGAGTTGATGGCAGCGATTTAGCCGGGGAGAATTATGTTTTGAAGCAGGATACTCAGTTTAAACCTGAGGGAAATGATACGAAACATAACAGTCAATTGAAGTTGCCTTTGTTTTGTAGCATGATCGGATAACAATCACCTTTAATCAGGTAAAATCGGATTGTAGGAATCGGAAATTTAAATCAATGCTCTTTTTTGCCCTCCCCAAATTCCTGTCTATGTTCGTTTCTTATAAGGGCCAACTCCTGTGTAAACAGAAAGGTTCATCATGAAAAAGTAGTCGGACATAAATACTTGTCGGTAATACTGAAAGCATTCTTATCTTTTTCTAGCTCAGAATTAAAAAACAAAATTGTATAACATACCTACACTTTCAATATTTATATTGGTAAGCGTAAAATCAACAATCACCTCCCCATCCATCCTCCATCAACTGTCAATATCGTACCATTCACATAGTCAGATGCCGGCGATGAAAGAAATACAAAAGCTCCCGTTAAATCACCAGGGGTGCCCCAGCGATTGGCAGGTATACGCGAAAGTATTGCAGCACTCCGTTCTTCATCCGCCCGTAGCGCAGCTGTATTGTCTGTAGCAATATAGCCAGGTGCAACGCCATTAACGGTAATGCCATGTGGTGCCCATTCATTGGCAAATGCTTTTAGCAATGATGCAACAGCGCCTTTACTGGCCGCATATCCAGGCACATTAACACCGCCCTGAAAACTTAATAAGGAACAGGTGAAAATAATTTTTCCATACTTGTGTTCGAGCATTTGTTTACCAATTTCACGGGTAATAATGAATTGTGCATTCAGGTTAATATCAATGATGGTATCCCAATACTCATCGGGGTGTTCGGCTGCAGGCTTACGCATAATATGGCCTGCATTGTTGATGAGAATATCAATTTGTGGATGGTCTTTTTTTACTTTATTCAAAAATTGATACAACGATTCTCTTTTGGTAAAATCTGCTTCGTAAGCATAGAATTTTTTACCTGCAGCAGTTACTGCTTTTTCCACATCGGCACCCGATTTAAACATTTTGTTGCTTACACCAATAATATCTGCCCCGCTATTTGCCAGTTCAATAGCTATGGCCATTCCAATACCCCTGCTGCATCCGGTAACCAATGCAATTTTGTTATCTACTCTGAAGTTTAACATGACAATTTTTATTGCAGTTCTTTGATATTGATAAAATCCATATCAGCAAAAGAAGCATTCTCTCCCGCCATAGCCCAAATAAAAGAATAGGCTGCAGTAGCTACACCACTATGAATGCTCCAGCTTGGTGATACAATGGCTTCTTCATTGTTCAGAAACAAGTGTCTTGTTTCGTGTGGCTCTCCCATAAAGTGAATGACACGTTGTGTTTCCGGTAAATCAAAATAGAAATATGCCTCCATCCTGCGGTCATGCAAATGCGATGGCATCGTATTCCAGATACTGCCAGGTTTAAAATTAGTAACACCCAGCATTAGCTGGCAACTTTTTAATCCATCTGGATGCACATATTTATTAATGGTGCGGTGATTGGCGGTTTCTGCACTACCCATTTCTGCCGGAGTAGCATCAGCAGATTTCATTAACTGTACCGGATATTCCAAATGAGCAGGACAAGAAAAGAAAATAAATTTAGCTGCTGTTTCACCAGCATCAGTTCCTGCAAATACAATTTCTTTTTTTCCTTTACCAACGTACAGGCAATCCAGTTTGTTCAATACAAATTTTTCTCCATCAACCGAAACAGTGCCGGTACTGCCAATATTGATGATACCCATCTCCCTTCTTTCTAAAAAATACTCACTCTTTAAAGCATCGTATGTGCCTAAAGTTAATGATGCAATAGTTGGAGTGGCAGCACCTACAATCATTCGGTCGTAATGGGTGTAAACACAATTGATGGTATTTGGAGCAACAAGTTTATCGAGCAAAAATTTTTCCCTGATTTGTTGAGTGTTGTATTTTACAAAGTCTTCAGGATGCACCTGGTGAATGATTCTCATTTTACTTTATTTTTAAGTATTTACAAATTTGGTTCCTAAAATTCTTCCGCTTTTTGTGAGTTTGTTGTTTTTCTGTTTGTGATTTGCTCTTACATTATCCTCATAAAGCACAACTGCTTTATTTGTATTTGAGTTACTGATTAAATTATTTTGTAGAAGAGATAGTTGAACACCGAATAATTTTATCAGTTCAGTATTATAGTTGCAGTTAGCGATTTTATTATTGGTGAAATATAGCTTTGGTCCCATGGTACTTTCATCCGTTCCGCCTCTGTACAAACTAAGAACTGAACCATTATTATTTTCAAACAGGCAATTATCAGTAATCATTTTTTCAACATTGTAATACCCCTTGTTATCTGTTTCATCTTTTAGACTGAATAAATTACCATTGCCTGAAATGAAAGAAGTGTATGTTACTGATATTTCATCTGCATAAGAGTTTTTGAAAGCATTAAAAAAGACTGATGCATTTAATTGAATGAAGCTGCAGTTGTTTATGTGCAATGCAAAATGAATACAATTGCCGGAAGAATCTGCAGCTATAAAATTGGTAACCTGCAATGAATGGGCATCCACTTTTAAATTACTAATCTTTAATTGATTGTTCCCTGTAATTTCAAACAATGCTGCAATTTTGTTGATTGATTTGAAAGTAATGGTTGGATTTTGACCCAGGATACTGGTGTTTTTATTGATGATAATTGTTTTGTCAAAAACGTATTCTAAGCCGGTTAATTCAATCGTATAATTTGATTTGTCCGTAGCCAGATAATTGTACACGGATGCCGCATCTTTGCATTGAACGATAATGGCTGCTACTGGTTTAGCTTTTCCAGGCAATGGTTTCCATTGAATGCCTGTCTTTTTTGAATTATTGAATAGGGCTTTAAAATAATTCAAATTAGTGCTTCCGATATTATTTGATAAAGGATTCAGCAGCCTTTTAGTTTCCTGTTGCTTTATGGAATCTGGTAAAATGGTTATGGTAGTAGTTGAAGCATACACCGGGAATGCCGTTGCATCCCATTTTTGCAGGCTGATATTTCCTTTAACAAAGCCTTTTAAATCTGTTGTTTTATATTGCTTACTAATTCTGTTACCGGAAAAATAAATACTGTCTTTTTTTGAAAAGGCGTAATACAAAGTGGTATCCCGGGTGTTATAAAAGATATTATTAACCAGGTATACATTTATTGGTGTAACAGATCTTTCATTGTCAGCTCCTTCGCCTAAACTAAAAGCGGTACAATTGTAAAAAGTATTGTTGGCAATTACTGCATCCCGTACAGGTAAGTATCGGTTGAGGGGAGAATTAAATACCCCATTCATGATTGCCAGGGGTGCACGTAATCCTTCGCCATAGCAGTTGTAAAAAAAATTATTTACAATCCAGTTGCCTTCATTTATTACACGAACACCACCGGAACCTTCTTTACCATTGCCCCAAAAAATATTTCCTTCAACTGTATTATTATTACCATGCCGCAATACAACGGCTCCCTGGCTTTCTTTGAACACATTATTCTTAACGATATTGCCACCTGATTTTATAGAAATGATTTCCGTTTCGCCATCACAATATTCAAACAAATTATTTTTTATAACTGTATTACTGTAAAAAGTACAATGTTGAGATACGCCAACCCTTATTATTTCACCGGCATTACTTCCTAAAGGTTTTCTAATGCCAAAATAGTTACTGTCTATACTGTGATTATTTAATCTGCTTCTGTCATCTTCTAAAATAACCGCCATTAAAACCCCTAGATTTGTTTTGTTTAAAAAATTGCAATGATCTATCCTGTTATTTTTTCCATATAAAGCCACCCAGTAATTTTCATCCAGTCTTTTTGCATTATTAAATCCGTCTATCAGGCAATTTGTTATCCGGCAATTATTGGCAACACTTTTTTTATCTGTAAATTCCCATATACTGCCATCCGTTGCAGCCCCTTCTGTAAAGAATAACCCATCAACTACCAGGTAACTGCCGCTCAAGCGCAAAGAGCTTTTACCTTTTATAATTACCTGCCCTCTTTGTTCTGCCTTAAAAATAATGGGTTGGGTTGTAGTTCCGGTGCAGGATAACTGTATTTTAATATTTTGCCATACCCCGTTTCTTAAAATGATAATATCCCCAAGTATAGCACTTGTATTGGCTTGCTTTAGCTCTGCCTCATTCTTTACATAAATTGTTTTGCTCTGAGCAGTTATTGCGAAAAAAAAAGGATAAAATATTAAAAAAACAATTTTTTTCATTTGGATTTCTTTATAGCAATTCGTTGAGAAGATTCCCGGATAAAGAGTTTTGGCTTTATAACTATTTCCCGGTCTGACATATCGGTTTCACTGTGCAACATTTCTATAAAAAGCCTGGCGGTGGCCTTACCTATTTCAAAGGCATACATTTCTACACTTGAAATAGATGGTGTCACCAGGTTGGTTACAGGTTCATTATTAAAACCAACCAGTCCTATATCATGTGGCATTCGTAATCCTTTTTCTTTAATGGCTAGCAAAGCGCCAATAGCCATACGGTCACTGATAGTGAAAATGGCATCCGGCTTACTTTTCATAGAAAGCAATTCTTTAGTTGCCTCGTAGGCATATTGCTGATTAAAATCACAATGAATGATTAAGTTTTTATCAGACCTGATACCATTTTGTTTAAGTGTTTGTAAATAACCTTCCATTCTTTTATTACTGATATTTAAATTTTCAGGCCCTGCAAGAATGGCAATTTTTTTATATCCCTGGTCTATTAAATGCTGCGTGGCCTGAATCCCTCCATCCACATTATCAAGACGGATCTTTGGTGCATTTAAACTGTTGATAACCCTGTCAAATAATACAAGGGGTATTTTTTTATTCTGAATATTTTTAATATGCTCATATACTTTTGTTTCACTGGAAACGGAAACAATAAAGCCATCAACAAGGCTTTCCATCAATCGTTTTGTATTAACTATTTCTCTCCCAAAACTTTCATCGCTTTGACAAACCATTACGGTATATCCCGCTTCCAGCGCCACTTCATCAATTCCTTTTACCATGGTGGCCATTACATAATCTAAATTTGGAATAATTACACCAATGGTATGTGTTTGCCTGTTTTGTAAACTTAATGCTAGCCTGTTTGGCTGATAATCCAATTCCTCTGCAAGGGTTTTTACAGCTTTTTTTGTTTCAGGCTTTATATCTGAAGCATCACGAAGTGCCCTGCTTACTGTAGAAGTAGATAAGTTAAGGGCAATGGCAATATCCTTAATCGTTGTTTGTTTTTCCATTACAGCTTTTAAAAGTAAGTGTTGTTTTTGAATAATTTCGGGAAAATCCCGGTAGCGTTCCCGGGAACGTTATCGGTCTCTTTATTATAGTTTTATTCATTATAGTTCCTTTTATGTTGAATAAAATCTAATAAAAAGAGATAAAAATTAGAAATATTATTTCATTTTCACAATGGCTGGTTTGCAAAATGCCTTTATTATTACCAAACGGTTGAATTGGTCATATCGATTTTGCTCACTCACTTTCAATATTTGGTGTACATTATTCTGTTATTCCATGGGTTTCTTCCACCGTTTATTTTCATTTTACTGTAAATATCTCAGATGAAGTCATTAAACAATAAAGTCGCTATTGTAACAGGAGGAGCAAGAGATATTGGCCGGCAGGTTGCTGAAAAAATTGCTGCAGCCGGAGCGAAAGTTTGCATCAATTATTTTAATGATGAAGTAAAAGCACAGGAAACGTTAGCTGCAATAAAAGGTAATGGCGATGAAGCCATTAGTGTGAAAGGGGATATGACAAAAGCCGCTGAAATTAAACATGTACTAGAAGCCTGTACTGCAGTTTTTGGTAACAAGATTGATATTTTGGTAAATGTTGCAGGTGGTTTAATGGGCAGGAAATTATTGGCAGATATGGATGAAGCATTTTGGGATGCAGTAATGGATGTTAATTTAAAGTCTGCTTTTTTGGTTACGCAGGCTGTTGTGCCACACATGACAGATGGTGGAGCTATCGTGAATTTCAGCAGCCAGGCAGCAAGAGATGGTGGTGGTTTTGGCGCAGTAGCTTATTCATCTGCAAAAGGCGCAGTACTTACGATGACGAAAGGATTAGCCAAAGAACTGGGGCCAAAAGGAATAAGGGTAAATTGTATAAGCCTGGGAATGATTAATACCACTTTCCATAATACATTTACTAAAGATGAAGTTCGTAAAAATGTCGCAGCATCAACACCGTTAAGAAGAGAAGGTGAAGCAGGAGAAGTAGGCGACCTTGCTTTATACCTTGTTAGTGATGTATCTTCTTTTATTACAAGTGCTACTATCGAAATAAAAGGAGGAACATATTTTGTTTAATCCTTTTGTAGTTGAATAACGCATATTTCACATTGAATAATTGGTTATGTTACATATGAAAAAATTGATAATCATACTATTACCTTTTGCAGCTCTTACTTTGGCTGCACAGCAACATCCAGTTGCTTTTGCCACAAAAGCCGACCTGATAGCCGTTAAAAATAGTTTGTCAAAAAATGCTTTGATTAAACAGTCCTATACGGAAATTAAAAATTCGGTAGATAAATGGATTGGCAAAGATATTGATGTGCCGGTTCCAAAAGATGCTGCAGGCGGTTACACACATGATAAACATAAGGATAATTATACCTTACTATTTAACAGTGGTTTGATGTATCAGCTGACAGGTGATAGTAAGTATGCCCTGCTGGTTAAAAAATTATTTCTCAAGTATGCCGCTTTAATTCCGACGTTGAAAAATCATCCCCAGGCCACCAGTGCCTACCCCGGCAGATTATTCTGGCAGGCATTGAATGATGCAAACTGGCTGGTATATGCAGGGCTTGCATTTGATTGTATTCACGATTATCTGACTGTTGAAGAAAGAAAGCAAATTTCAACTGACGCATTTAAGCCAATAGTAGATTATTTTACTAAAGACATAAAAAATTGGTTTAACCTTATTCATAATCATGCTGTATGGGCCTGTGCCGGCGTTGGTATTGTTGGTGTGGCTACGGATAATGAGGACTATGTTCAAATGGCTTTGTATGGCACTAATAAAGATAAGAAAGCTGGTTTTATTGCTCACCTGGATGGATTGTTTTCGCCAGACGGATATTATAATGAAGGCCCTTATTATACCCGCTATGCAGTGTTGCCTTTTTATTTATTTGCCAATGCTATTAACAACACAAAGCCGCAATTAAAAATATTTCAGCACCGGAATAATATTTTGCAAAAGGCTTTGAACGGAGCTTTGCAGCAAACCAATTTGGATGGCCGGTTTTACAGTTATAACGATGCGTTAAAGGAAAAAGATTTTACCTCCAATGAAATGGTTGTGGCAGTAGATATGGCCTGGCAGGTGTATGGCGCCAATGCCGCTTACCTGCCGGTTGCTAAAGCGCAAGCCCGGATTATATTAAATAAAGGTGGTGTAAGCATCAGCGAGGCTTTACAAAAAGAAAAAAATATCGCTGCCTTTTATCCTTATCAATCAATTGAGTTTACGGATGGAGCAAAAGGAGATGAAGGTGGCGTTTCTATTTTACGGTCAGGAAAAGGGAATCAACTCACCTCATTAATTTATAAATACAGTTCGCATGGTTTATCGCATGGTCACTACGATAAATTGAATATTACAATGTATGATAACGGAAATGAGGTTTTACAGGATTACGGTGCAGCCCGCTTTATTGGTATTGAACAGAAATGGGGAGGTCGTTACCTGCCTGAAACAAAAAGCTATGCACAGCAAACTATTGCACATAATACCATTACGGTGGATGAAACAAGCCACTTTAAGGGTATTGAAAAAGAAAGTGAAAAATATCATCCGAATAAATTATTTGGAAATATTGATCAGGAAAACTTGCAGGTTGTTTCTGTAATGGATGATAAAGCGTACAGTAATGTGAAATTGCACCGTACCATTTATATGCTTGTACTCCCGGGTGAATCAAAACCTTTAACTATTGATTTTTTCAGGGCAAATGCTGATGCACTGCATCAATACGATTTGCCTTTTAATTATTCAGGAACGGTGGTTAGTACAAACTTTAAATACAATTCTTTTACTACCAGCCAAACAACCTTAGGCAGCAAAAATGGCTACCAATTTTTATGGAAAGAGGCAGAAGCTAAATTGAATACCCCTTTTGCCCAGTTCACCTTTTTAAATGGCAAGTCGTTTTATACCATTTCATCGTTAATTGGGGATTCATCACAGATTTATTTTACAAGAATGGGGGCTAATGACCCTGATTTTAATTTACGGCGCGACCCATCTTACATTATCCGTACAAAAAGTAAGAATCAAACATTTGTCAACGTAATTGAAATACATGGCAATTACAGTGCTATAGCCGAAATAGCCAGCTCCGCCTATTCTTCTGTTTCAAAAGTAGAAACACTACAGGATGATGAAAATTATACTGCAGGTGTAATCATATTTAAGGGTAAAAAGTTATTTGTCGTTCAGGCAAATAAAAATTTTGATA
>JAWXCO010000172.1:0-4530 GCA_034408705.1 Bacteroidota bacterium | reverse complement strand
TTCAATCGCTGACGGGGCTTCAATCGCTGACGGGGCTTCAATCGCTGACGGGGCTTCTATCGCTGACGAGGCCTCCCGTTACACCTGGTGAATTACATAGGTCACCACTCCCCATACTACAAAGTCGCTGAATTCCGCGAGGTTGACCGGTTTATACCGGTTATTCTCGGGTATCAGGAAGGCCGAAGTAAAGTTTTTATGAAAACGCCGTACCAGTAACTCTCCATTCAGTACAGCCACAATAATTTTTCCATTGGCCAGTTTTAGCGACCGGTCCACGATCAACACGTCATTGTCAAAAATGCCGGCCTCCCGCATGGCATCTCCCTTCATCCGGAAAAAATAGGTCGCTGGTTTATTCCGGATCAGTTGCTCGTTCAGGTCAATACCCCGCTCCATATAATCGTCGGCCGCAGCCCCAAAGCCGGTGGCGTTAGCGGTCTTTACTTCCTGCTGGGTATATTGCTTCGAACCCTTATACGCAGCCCCATAAATTTCTTCCCCTTCCATAGTCAATAAATTTTTGCTGGCGTAAAGGTGATAAAAATAATTTGTAAAAACTAAAATAATTAGTAAATTAGTGCTAAGAAAATGGGTAAGCATTTTCGAAAAACTTAAAAAAGATGGGTTATGGAAACTATTGTCAACACAATCCCCGGCTACCGGGTGTATGAGTATTTATTGGTATTAAGCCCGCATGAAGAGTTATGGAACAGGATCATGAAGGTGAAAGAAGATTTTGCCACGGTCTACAAATCGGACCATGCCCGGTGGGGGAAACCACAGATTATACTGGCGAACTTTCACCAGTACGGAATGATAGAGGACCGCATCATTAATCGCTTACGAACAGTAGCCATGGGTTATCCGCCCTTCAAAGTGGAACTAAAAGACTTTGGCAGTTTCCCTTCACACAGCATTTATATCAATGTAACCAGTAAACTGCCGGTACAAGGTCTTGTAAAAGAGATCCGAACCGATGGACAGCGATTGATGAAATTAAATGAGGATAACAAACCCCATTTTATCATGGAGCCATATTTGACCATTGCCAGGAAACTAAAACCCTGGCAATATGAAAAAGGCTGGCTGGAATACAGCAATAAACATTTTACCGGGCGCTTTATTGCCGACAGCATGACGTTGTTAAAAAGACCGGTAGGAGAATCCGATGGCTATCGGATGAAATATCATATTGCCCAAAAATTTGAATTCCAAAATTTACCGGTGGCAACAAAGCAGGGAGAATTGTTTTAAGTAAAATTCAAAACCACAGAGACACAATGACACAGAGCAGCACGGAGAAAATTCACAAGCCGCTAACGGAAAGAGAAAGATGGCTTACAACCCAAATAATGGATATAACAATTACTATCCATAAATTTTTGGGCCCAGGTTTACTCGAGAGTGTCTATGAAAAATATTTTTGTTATGGACTGACAAAAAGAAATATTTATTTTGTGGTTCAAAAAAATGTAGAATTGATCTATGATAAGTTTGTAATCAGTGAAGGGTTGCGTATTGATATTTTAGTTGATGATTTGATAATTATAGAACTAAAAGCACAAGATATTTATCACCCTGTTTGGGATGCTCAACTGTTAAGTTACCTTCGTCTTACTCAAAAGCGCCTCGGCTATATTTTGAATTTTCATGTACCGCTTATGAAAGATGGAATTAAAAGAATGATACTTTAGAATACTTATCTCTGTGTATCTCTGTGTCGTATTGTCTCCGTGGTTCAAAAAATGCTCTGTGTATCTCTGTGTCGTATTGTCTCCGTGGTTCAAATTTATTTACTATTAATTTTTTGTAATGAACAACCAATTAAAACAGGATCATTTTAAAGTGGAAGCAAAAAAGCCTGATGAAAACCAACCCTACCTTGCTGGCCGGGGTGCCCAGTTCAATACCAAAAACCGCTTCCTGAAAAATGAAAGCACCCGGGAGCATATCGAAGGCATTGATGATTGGGAGGAACCGAATTCACCCACCATTTATATGGAGCAGGAATCGAAAACAATCGTTAATAAAGTAGAAAGTAAAGATGTGGGCATGGGCTATAGTATGAATCCCTATGCCGGTTGCGAGCATGGTTGTATTTACTGCTATGCCCGTAATGTACACGAGTACTGGGGCTACAGTGCCGGACTTGATTTTGAGCGGAAGATCATTGTCAAGAAAAATGCACCCCAGCTGCTGCGTAAATTTTTAATGCACCCGAAATGGGCTGGTACACCCATCATGCTGAGTGGCAACACGGATTGTTACCAGCCAGCGGAACAAAAATTCCGGCTCACCCGGGCACTACTGGAAGTCTGTAACGAGTTTAACCAGCCCGTAGGCATACTCACCAAAAACTCCTGGATACTCAGGGATAAAGATGTACTGCAGGAAATGGCAAAGAAAAAGCTGGTATCGGCAATGGTATCCATCACTTCCTTCAATGAAGACCTGCGAAGAATAATGGAACCAAGGACTACTACGGCCAAGCAAAAGCTGAAAGTGATTAATGAGCTAAGCAGTGCCGGTGTAAGAATGGGGATTATGATGGGACCGATGATACCAGGTCTTAATGAACATGAAATGCAGCGTATCATGAAAGCAGCAGCGGATAATGGGGCTACGTTTACAGCCTATACTTTTATCCGGTTGAACGGGGCCATTAAATTTTTATTTCATGATTGGTTGTTTAAAAATTTCCCGGACCGGGCGGACAAGGTATGGCACCTGATCGAGCAAAGCCATGATGGGAAAGTGAATGACACCCGCTGGGGGGTACGTATGCGGGGCGAAGGAAATATTGCTGAGATGGTAGCACAGCAGTATAAAAAATATGGAAAGCTGTATAATATGAATGCAGAAGAGTGGAGCTTGGATACAAGTATTTTCAGAAGGCCGGGTGAGCAGGGGAGGTTGTTTTGAATTTTGTAATTTACTGAAAACTTAAATCTATGTCCCGGAGCTTTGACCATCTTAACGACGAGGAAAAACTAAAAGCCGAGAATGAATTTCTGAAAATGAAACTCATGTTGGAAAACGGAGCACAATTTATTAATATAGAAAAAGATAGTGAACTGTCACCTGTAGTTGAGAATGAATTTCTTAACCACATTGCGGAGTTTGAAAAACAATCAGAGAACCCGAAGTATATTACTGTATTTGATAAAATAGAAAACCCCACTCATTTTAAACCGGTCGCAGATATCCCGGATGCGGAAATTGATGAAGCTTGGGAAAAGTTATCAGCCTATTTCGAAAAGTATAATTTATACCTGGATGTATGCAGTCCTAAAATTTCTAATAGAGAATTATACCGGTTTGCAACAGAAGAACTCTTTCAATATGAGATGAACCACATGAATATTGTTGGTATGCGAACAGGGTTTATCTACGATGAATTCCACCCTGATCTGGTGTATGATAATTCAAGAATGGTAGAGCAAAATTTATTTCGTGATATTTTCAGCAAGTCTGATTTATTTTATGAGATTGATTACGACAAGGATGATTTTGTTTTTAACGGTAAATTGTATGAAGACCGGAAATCATTTATTGAAATGATAAACCGGTTCAAGTCTTTATTTGGCGAAATAGAGGTAGTAGAACATCTTACTACCAGTTGTGAGGTAAATAAAGATGATTGTATTATAAAGGGAAGCTATAAAGCGGTAGCCCACAACGAGAATGGCGAAATGGTTTTTCAGGGAGATTTCAATGTAGAGTTGATTTTTAATGACATGGACTATTGGTATTTTAAAAAGATTCAGATTAATGGGTTTAATCCGAAATAAATTTATTTTTAAAATAATTCAACAAAAATTTGGCACTATCAAAAAAATAAATTCATCTTTGCACCGGCAAAACAAAAACATGCAACGCAATTTATCACATATTGAAACAGCGAATTGGTTTAGTCCGAAAGGGGATTATACTAATTGCGGGGCATGTAGTGCTGAAGAATAAGTTAAACAACGAATTCAACGAAATACAGGCCCCGCTAGAGATTGCGGGTTTTTTTATTTACCCTCCGTAGCTCTGGCGAAGCAGGGTGGCATCCGTAGTTTCCAACTACGCTAAAGCTTCGTTAGATAAATTGGCAAAGCAGGTTTGATTCCATCACAAGGAGAAAAAGTGTTAGAATGAGAATAAATTTTTATACTGAGTTATGTAATTAATAATAAACAGAATCTATTGTGAAAAGAAAAATAAAAAATTGCTGAAACAGGAACAATATAAACGATTTAGAATGCTGAATGATAGGCTATCATCATGCAGGGGCTATTGGTATGTGCGGGCGAATAGAAGTATTGAACCAATAGGGAATGATAATGATTATGATAGTGTCCATCATCGACCGGATTGTGTCAATACGTAACCACAGGAATGTGTTTTACAAAAGGAAGCCCGGTCGCAACAAACGACCGGGCTTTTTTATGTGCGCCATGCATGCCACAGTTCTTTAAGGTTAAAGTCCTAAACGGGCCATCTAACGGGAACCGTTAGTCCAAAGCAAGGGTGTTTACTGCG
>JAWXCO010000171.1:0-25847 GCA_034408705.1 Bacteroidota bacterium | reverse complement strand
GACATATTTTATTAGCAGCGATTTTCTTGCTATCCATTAGCTGCTACTCGCAGGACCTTACGAAGTTCAAACTCTATAAACCTGAGGAGAATGCCAAAGACAAAATAGAAGAAGCTGTAAAAGAAGCTAAAAAATCCGGTAAAAATGTGCTGGTGCAAATTGGCGGCAACTGGTGTATCTGGTGTGCCCGGTTCAATGATTTTGTTACAAAAGATGCATCACTTGATTCGCTGGTCAATAGTAACTATATTGTCTACCATCTTAATTACAGCAAGGAGAATAAGAATAAAGACCTGCTGGAAAAATATGATTTTCCGCAACGTTTTGGATACCCTGTCTTCCTGGTGCTTAATGAAAAGGGCGATCTTATCCACACGCAAAGTTCCTGGTATTTAGAATCAGGAAAAAGCTATGACAAGGAAAAAGTGACCGCTTTCTTTAATGATTGGAGTAAAAAAGCATTTGATCCCGCACAATACAAAGAAGAATAAATGAATCCTCACGCAACGGCCTTCATTAAAATACTAACGCATCCCATTAAATTCAGGATGTTCCTGTTTTCAAAATTGCCTGCAGCTTATTTTGCCGGCGTTAAGGTCAGGGAAGCAGACGAACGGAGATGTAAAGTGTCTGTGCCTTATAAATGGATGTCGCAAAACCCCTTCCGGTCTACTTATTTTGCCTGCCTGAGCATGGCAGCTGAAATGAGTACTGGTGCACTGGCCATGGCGCATATCTACAAAATTGACCCGCCCGTCTCTATGCTGGTCATAAAAGTGGAGTCCGAATATTTTAAGAAAGCAACTGGAAGGACCAATTTTGTTTGTTCCGACGGAGAGTTATTCAGTAAAGCCATCGAGGAAACAGTTGCTACAGGTGAAGCAAGAATTGTAAAAGCCAAATCGATCGGCCGGAACAAAGAAGGGGATGTTGTAGCAGAGTTTTATATTACCTGGTCTTTTAAAGCGAAGAAGAGTTAACAATTTGAAAAGTTGATGCCCTACTTAATTTCCAAGTCTTCCAATTAATTAATTTTCAAATCAACAACATG
The DNA here is from genome assembly GCA_034408705.1 of Bacteroidota bacterium. GTDB lineage: Bacteria > Bacteroidota > Bacteroidia > Chitinophagales > Chitinophagaceae > JJ008. Next base: position 24,796 of record JAWXCO010000171.1, on the reverse strand, counting down.
AAAATTGCATTTCACGGCGCAGCCAGAACAGTGACCGGATCCAAACATTTACTGACATTAAAGAATGGCAATAAAATATTATTGGACTGCGGAATGTTCCAGGGCCTGGGAGCCGAAACAGATATCCTGAACCGGGAATTTGGTTTTGATCCCAAAGAAGTGGATGTAATGATCCTGTCGCATGCGCATATTGACCACAGTGGGTTGATACCCCGTTTAACAGCCGAAGGTTTTGGCGGGAAAATATTTTGCACACCTGCCACCCGCGACCTCACCTCGGTTTTACTGGAAGACTCAGCAGAAATACAGGAAGATGATATTAAGTATAAAAATAAACGAAGGGCTGCTGAGGGCTTACCTTATTTCCGTCCTTTATATACAATCCAGGATGCGAAACGTGCCATTGATCATCTGGAAGAAAGAAATTATAACCACTGGTTTGATGTGATTGACGGCGTACAGGCGATGTACACGGATGCCGGCCATATCATTGGCAGTGCCTGTGTGCATGTAAGGATAAAAGAAGATGGAAAAGAAACCCGTATTACGTTCAGCGGCGATGTGGGCCGTTACCGGGATGCAATATTGAAATCACCGGAAACATTTCCGCAGGCTGATTATATTTTAATCGAGTCCACATATGGCAATAGCCTGCATGATAATAATGTGACCACACCGGATATGCTGCTTCGCTGGATCGAGAAAGCCTGCGTGCAGAAAAAAGGAAAACTCATCATGCCGGCATTTAGTGTTGGACGTACGCAGGAATTGTTATTTGCCCTGAACCAGTTGGAAGTAGAGAACAGGTTGCCCGACCTGGATTATTATGTGGACAGCCCCTTAAGTATTGAGGCTACCATGATCGTAAAGAAATACCCGCAATATTTTAACAAGACCATTCAAAAACTGATGCAAACCGATAATGATCCTTTTGCATTTAAAGGCTTACGGTATGTACAAACAGTAGATCAGTCCAAACAGCTCAATTTTCAAAATGGCCCGCTGGTCATTATTTCAGCCAGCGGTATGGCCGATGCCGGAAGGGTGAAGCACCATATCAGTAATACGATTGAAAACAGCCGGAATACGATCTTATTAACCGGTTATTGCGAGCCCCGTTCATTAGGTGGCCGGTTAATAGCCGGGGAAAAAGAGATCGGCATTTTTGGTGTGAAGCATGAAGTGAATGCGGAAATAGGAGCCATTCGCAGCATGAGTGCTCATGGCGATTATGAAGACCTGTCTCAATGGCTCGCTTGCCAGGATACAAAGCAGGTAAAGAAAATATTCCTTGTACACGGAGAGTACGATGTACAGCAGGATTTCAAGCTACGGCTTGTTAAAAAAGGCTATTTGGATGTCGATATCCCTGAACAACATTACGAAGTGGGACTTCCCTGACAATCATTTGACAAAACTACCAGCTGTTAGAATTGTTTACAAGTATTTTCACATCTTGTTAGTAATCCCTGCACAGTATTTGACGTTTATAGTATGATATAAGTTTTATCACCCTTAAACGTTATTGATATGAAAAAGAATTTGAAACTGTGGGGTGTATTTTCAATTTTCGTTGTCCTTTTATCAAGTTGTGGTACCACAGCACATATTGAAAAGGATGACAATGCTGATTTTAGTAAGTACCGCTCTTTCGCCTGGATCGACAAAGATGGGGAAGGTAAAAGTGATGCTAACAGGAATAATGACCTGACCGAGCAAAGAATCAGGGATGCGGTTAACACCGAGCTAAAGAAATCCGGTTGGAAAGAAAGCAAGAACAGGCCGGATGTATTATTAAGCTATGATGTACTCGTGGAAAGGGGAGTAAAACAGAGTTCTAACCCTGTTTATACGCAGCCTTTCTCCCGCCTGGTTTACAATCCTTACACCCGTCGGTACACCACGCTTTTTTATCCTTCACAGTTTGCAGGATATGAAAGAGATGACCGCCCTATCAAAGAGGGAACAGTAACCATTTCAATGATCGATGCAAAGACGGATAAAACAGTATGGCAGGGTTGGACAACGGAGGAAGTCAATAGCCGTAACCTGACTGCCCGGGAGATCCAGAATAGTGTAAAGTCGATTTTCAAAAAATTTGATGTAGCAAAAAATTAATTTTTCGATAGGACGGTTTTGGACATGACCCCGCTATTTGGCGGGGTTTTTTTGTACCCCATCTTAATTAGTAGGAAAAGACCAGTTTAATAAAGAAGCTGTAATAAAATAAAGTCCCGTAAGGGAGCTTTAAAAGTACGGGAGAGCAAACGCAATAGTTATCGGGTTGAACTGTCGTCCGCCGCGGCGGATATGAATCCGATGCTCAATGGGTTAATGTTTTTAAGAAATCTCTGCCAACACCGGTCTTTAACCACTTTTCATAGGACATTGCTTCTTGTTTTGGTTCAAATTTTTTTGTGTAAATAAGTTTCCATGGTCGGTAGCTGGCTGTCCAATCGTTTCCTAAAAAATTGTGGGATGCAAGCCTTTATTCCAGATCGGATGAAAATCCGGTATAATGCTTACCACTACTTTCGGAGTAAAGAATATAGACAGTAAATTCCATAAAGTAAAAGCCCCGGTTGAGGGGGCTTTTGTACGGGAGAGCAGACTTGAACTGCCGACCTTCGGGTTATGAATCCGATGCTCTAACCAGCTGAGCTACCCCCGCAATTAATATTTTTCAATTCACCTGCAGACCCGATAACTATCGGGTTGAACTGCCGTCCGCCGCGGCGGATATGAATCCGATGCTCTAACCATCCGCTGTGGTGGGTACCCCCGCTAAGAAAATCCGATATCGAGGCTATCCTCGTCTGCACTTTCCTTAATCGGGCGGCAAAAATAGCCATTTCAGCCTAAAAATTGAAATGAAATTTTGCCTTCTTCTCAGACGAGTCTCCTGCTTTACTTCACTTAAAGGCGTACAAATTGCTTATCCAGGGACTCGTCAGCTAGCCGAACGGATGATCCTCTTCAAAATTAACACCACCGAGTCCGCCACAAAAATTTAACCACCTCCAACATTCAGCAGGCGAAACATCGGGGGAGAAGGATTCAAAAGGGGAAACTCTTTTTCTCAGACGAGTCTCCTGCTTTACTTCACTTGAAGGCGAACGATTTGTTTGTGCAGGGACTCGTCGTCTGGCTGAACAGATGATCTTCTTAAAAATTCAGAAATTCGCGGTAATCTTTCAAGCTATTTTTCACGTCGACGAGTCACTCCTTTCATCTTCCTCTATTAAATAGAAAGACAACTTCGGGAGGAGACTCGTTGGGGAAGAGCAATTTTGCCTTTATTGCCCCGGAAAGTTCATGCAAAACCCATTGTGTCGGGTCAAAGGGTGTTTATAACCATATTCTGTAGTATCCGCTCATCCGGAACCTGATAGCCGTAGCTGAATAGCAACAGGTACTCCGCTGCTTTTACGGGTATTAATCCTTTATACTCATTGAATAATTACTTCAACCGGTTGAAAAATTCCCCTATTTCTCTTAACCCATCAGAATATTTGTATGCAATTGCAGAAAAAGATTTACCTTTTATTTCACATTTGGTTAAGAAATGTTCTTTGATTGGTTGCAATTGATTTTTCAGTACTGCTATGATTTACTCAATGTATACATTGACAATCTTAATAAAGTATTATTATGCAATACCCCAAGAGAAATTTCTTTTCAAACCAGTCGGCAAAGCTGATCCCTTTCTGTATTGTTCTACTGGTTTATACCGGCAATACTTTTGCGCAAAAGAAAGACACCATACCCGCTAAACGGATTGGTGATGTGAAGACTATTATCACCAACCGGGTATTAACCACTCCTCCCAAAGACACTGTAAAACCCGTAGATAAACGTATCAATAATGATAACCGCATTATTAAGGATGTAAATATTTTCAAGGATACCCTGAAAGACAGGATCATTATCCAGACCCGGTTTCCTGATACACTTACAATTGGCGCTTATTCCATCGTCGTTGAAGCATATGATAAAGGCGGTACCTGGGACAACAATTTAAAAAGGTATAATAGTCTTGATGGCACAGGGTATATTAAATTTAATTGCCCCACCAGTTTTGTTATCTGGCCGGGAATCTGGAAAGGGGCTATACTAAAGCCCATTTCGTATAAGGTTGTCAATATAAAAACAAAAGAAGATGAGATCAGTACACAGGATGTGGCTGCCCTCGGGCTGAAAGCACAGCCGGGTGAAGATGTCGAGTTGATGATGCCGATCATCAATGGCCGGGCGATCGATTTCAGAAAGTATATTACCGACCTCAAAGCCCCAAAAAAGTTTGAAGGTATCCGGGTGCGGTTTACTAATATTTCAGCTAGTGTAACAAAGGCAGGTGCAACTAACGGGCTGGTTATTTCCGGCTCAGCGGCCTACCCAACCGATCCGGCTACACCACCGGTGCCGCTCCTGCTGAGTGTTGCTTCAGGTTTCCAGCTGGAGATAAGTGGTATTGTTTTTTCACCGGGCGTGGATCCGATGTTGACGGCCAAACTGGTTCTTCCAACTTCGCTTACACAAAACAGCGAGTGTGCGGCTGGCCGGCTCGACCTGGGGAGCTTTCGTTTAGGTTCTTCCTGTGAATTTTACAAAGTGTTAGCAGGCTCCAACTATGGAGTATTTGGGATAGGCAATACAACACTGGCTATTCAGGGCCAGGGATACGTGGTTGATTTTAGTTCATCACAAACATACCCCGCCTCCGGTAAGCCCGCTGCATGGAAAGGAGTGGTGCTCATGCAGGGAGAGTCGAGAGGTACCACCACTTCCGATGTAATTTCCAATATCGGGTATCTCCAGGCTCCTTATGCTTTTACCAATGGTATTATTGAAAACACCGGTCTGACAGCCAACTTTACAACCACTGCTTCTTATGGTTTTGGAACCACACAACCTTATGGTTATACCATCGAATTTCCCAGCGCTTCTGTGAATGTCGCGGCAAGCGCTGTTGCAGGAGGCAATATTCCTAATGCAAGAGTGACGTTACCTTCCACGGCCGTGCGGCAAGGGAATAATTCGGTTGTTGCGCTAACGGATGCCAACCTGGCGATCAAGCCAACAATGGACCTAGTGGGTTATGCATTAGTGCTTCCCGCACAGGATATTTACTGGGGCGATCTTATCGCAGCAGGTGGGGGTGAGCGTAAGTCCTTTGGTGTAGCGGATATTGACCGGCAGGCCTGGATATTTTTTTCGGCGAGGCCAAGACCGATGTTTAACCCAACCACACCCAGCGGTAAAAAATTCAGCGCTCCGTTTACTTCCCTGAATCCAACGGTACTGGATACGTATAATATGCAGGGAGCAACATTCGGGAAGTTTACTTACCTGGTAGTGAACACCCCTGATATGCCATCCTCCTGGGGCCCCAGTGCTGTAAGGACCCCGGCTACTGACAACCGGGTATGGTATCGCCTGAATAAGAAAGATTTTTGCTGGATAAATGTAGTCACGGAAGGAGTGCATTGTAATATCGAGGGCGATATTGTTGACTCCCCGCCTTTAGAACTGGGTGACCCCAATAAGCCACTATACGTTGGCGTTACACCGTTTAAAACGATCGCCAATATTCCTGGTAAGAATAGTAATTCCTTCAGCCGTATTTTACTGCAATGCGTGGAAAGTGCCGTTATTACCTGCGATTACCGTTCTTTTATTGATATACCCGAACCGGTAGGTAATATTCTTGCGTTTAAAGAAATGGTATTTACATCAACGGCAAACAATGCCGGTGGCAAACTGGTGGTACAGGCGAACGATTCTTTAGCTTATTGGGGCTTGAAATTAGTTCCCAAACCGGGCTTTAGTTCTGCGGGGCTGATCAGTGTAAAAACAGGACAAGTTATTTTAAATGCATCGGGTCTTGCGGAAACAAGACATTTTGCCCAACCCTTCTGGCTGACATGGGGTGAAATGCTGGCGAATGGTTCGATGGGACGATTGTTCTTCGATTTTAATTCAGCCGGCCAGCAGTTCGATAAATTCAATTATATACATAACGCGGTAGCGCTTTCACCCATTGACCCCGATCCTGCTAAAAAAGGTTTCTTACGGGTAGGAGGAACCGCTTTCTTTCCTTTCTTTGGATCTGATTACCTGCATATCATTGATACCTATGTGCCCGGCATGATGAGTGATCCTGATAACGGACGCTCCATTAAACTGAGTACGGCTACTACCGGATCCTTTCTACCTTCTGATCTGACGATTGCCGGCAACTGGTCCGATGGTCTCGGTATTTTCAACTTTGATATCGATTATGCCACGGCAACACAGGATGGATTTTTAGGCACGGGGATGAGTTCCCTCCGTAATTTATTGGGAGGAGATATTGGCTCTACTCTGGATATGAGCAGCCGGGGTACCTGTATCCGTATCGGTACCAACCTGATGGATCAGCGGGCGGTTTCATTGGGGCCTGTAGCGAATATTTCCAATATCACCCGTATCTGGGGTTGTGTATGTTTTAAGGGTGATGCACTTGAAAACCTGGTCGTAGGAGGCGAGGTAACGAACGCCGCCAATGTTAGTATTGCGGCGAGAGCAGGGTCTTATTTGTCAGCTATTTTGCAGGTCAGCCCCTCACTGGCACGTGTAACCGTAGATGGGGAAGCTTATATGTCAGTGGCAGCGGCACTCGATGCTGTGGTCAATGGCCATATGCAGCTGACCATGAATTTTGCAGAAGGTTACCTGGAAGGAGAAGTACAGGGTAAGATCCGGGTAGCCGAAGGTGCCATATTTGTTGGCAGTTCCTTAGAAGCGGAAGGACAATTGAACTGGCACCTGGGTCTCGACTATGTGGAGCTGCAGGGAATGGTTACGCTGGAAGTAATGGGATTTGGCGGTGGTGCAGGAATAGGAGCAGGGTTTTATATTGGCAAGCAGGCACCGAAATCAAGAGCCTGGGTTTTGATGGGAGAGGATCCCCGATTTAACCTCAACATGGCCGCTATGCCCAATGCACTCACAGGTGTATATGGAGTGGTGCATATTCACCAGGGCATCAACCTGTTTATTATTTCCGGTAGCTATGATCTCTATGTTGGATTGGGTGCATTTATGTTTACCGGGTCTGACCCAATACCGGCTGGTGCTTTACTGCCGGCCATAGGACTTCCGTATATCGTAGGCAATTTCGGAGGAAGGATACATGGAGAAATACTAGGAGGACTTGTTTCGGCCGGGGCTTACTTCAATTTACAATTGATCGGTCCTTATCCATTCTCCTTCGAAGGAACCGTAGGATTGGAGGCCTGCGTATTATGGGTGATCTGTGGCTCGGTTGATCTGACGATAGGATTAAATACCTCGGAAGGGTTTTACATACGATAAAAATATTACGGCAATATAAAATTCATACAATGATGAGTTCACGAAAAATACTACTGCTTCCAATCTTTTTCCTGGCTGCTGTAACAACGATAAAAGCACAAAACGGGGTTGCTGTAAGCAGTAATCCTGGCCCCGGGTTGCATGTGGCACTTAACTGGGAACCGCATAGCACCGGTGTGAAATATAATATCTTCCGGAAAAAAAATACGGATGCATCTTATCCGCTGACCCCGCTGAATGCAAGTCCTGTTGTTATACTTAGCAACTGCCCGGCGATCAGAACGTTATTAATTACTTCGCCGGATTCTGCCAATTGGAAAATAGTGGCCCGGTCTTTATCAGACGTTGTGTTATTCAATCCCTGTGCCATCAGCACCCTTGCACGTACATCAGAAAAATATAAACGGCTTAAAATTCTGGCCAAATCATCAATGCCCATTGCGATTGCGGCGGGGTTAGGCTACAAGGACAATACGGTCGTTAACGGAACCACCTATATGTACCGGATCGTTGCCCTGAACGCTTCCAATACCGCATTGGGGAATGTAGCAACAGACCTGACCGTAACAGCAGGCACGTTTGTTCTTTTACCGCCACCTGCTTCTGTTGTTGCAGACCCGGGTGACGCTACTATACTGGTGAGGTGGAATGATGTAGCGGGGGCAGCTGGTTATATTATTGAACGGGCTCCTGCTGCTGCAGGGGTGTACCAGCGGGTCAACGAAAGTGATTTTTCGGCTGAAGTAAAAAATAAGTTGAACGGTGACACCCTGGTACCTTCCTGGAACGGCCTCCTGGATTTTAAACGCTATAAAATCATTACCGGGAACGACTCGACTCACCTGGTAAAAGGGATTGCGATCAGCGGACCGGATAACGGAAGCCCCTATTACTACCGGATAAGCACAACCGATCTATTTAAAAGAGCCGGGGCTGTATCTGCTATTACAGGTCCGGTTAGCCCTGCCGATAGCACCCGGCCTTCAGTTCCTACCGACTTGTTAGCGACACCCGATGATATTACCGGTAAGATAACTTTGCGATGGACACAGGTTACAAAAGATATGAATGGACATGTGGAGAAACCCGACAGTACCATCCTTACTAAAATTTACCGCTTTACTTCGTCGGATAATCCTGACAATATTCCTTCTGTGTATCTCGGGCAGGCCATTACGATCCGGGGACTTAAATCAAGAGACACGATCGATGCAGATCCCAACCTGCGGGGTATATATGGAAATAAAACCTGGTGGTATCGAATGAAAGCCGTTGACCTGAATGGAAATACCAGCCAATGGTCAACTGCAGTATCGGCTATCATCAAGGATATTACGCCTCCCTCCATTGCAAAAGGGGTCGAGACAAAAGGATTCGAAGATTATATTTCAGTCAAATGGATCAAGAATCCTGAACCGGATATCGCCAGTTATATGGTGTACCGTAGTCTTTGTCACCTGGGTGATTGGGTAGCGTGTACACCAAAACAGGAGTGTAAAGAATGGGCCAACTATGATGCGGACAAACTACCCGATGATAAAGATCCAACAAAATCACCCAATGAACGGGAAGCAGCCGGAACAGCTCCGAAGGGACCAAGGCTTCCATGCCCTTGCAGCGGCTCATTTGTTTTCCTGGGTGAGATAACAAAGGACTCTGTACAACGGGCCATCAATGCCGGTAATTTTTTCTTTAATGACCGCACTATACCAGCGGGTTCGCCACTCTGTTATGCGTACTGGATCAAAGCAAAAGATTCTTCCGATAATATGAGTGGTTCCTTCCCGATACCTTCTGCTGCAGAAAGACCCCAAATAAAATGTGAACGCTTACGGGACCGTACTCCACCGGAAGCTGCATTGATCTCGGGCCTGTTTGCACAAGCGGAACAAATCAAAGTAGAATGGATTGGCCCTCCCACACAGGATACAAGGGCTTATCATGTGTACCGGGCAGAAGGAACTAACCCGGCTGTTGAGCCAGGCCCCACTGCCTACAACTGGGTAGGAGGTATGACGGTCGAGTTGCCACCCACGATACCGCAGGTGCTGGCTATCCCTTATACAGCAACCGGTATAGCTACCTGTGATAAAATATCCGTGCAGGCTACCCCCTGGATGAGTCAGGGATATTTTGAGGACAAAACAATCAAAGCAAAACTTACTTACTGGTATAAAGTAGTGGGTATTGATTATGATGGTAACGAAACACCCAATGATAAAGCTGCTGCGATCAGTACGTTTAGTTTTTCAAGGCAGATCGCACCTGCACCGGTAGTGCAAGTAGATAAGCAACCCGAACCTTGCGCAGCTGTTATAAAATGGACACCGGTGTATGATCCCTCTCTACATATCGGGTTTATTGTGTACAGGGCCAATAATGTAGGAGGGCCTTATCTACCGGTAGTAGTGAGCCCGGTAAAAGGCAATTCCTATATGGATACCAATGTAATAAAAGGACAGACCTATTGGTACAATGTGGGTGCCCTGATGAGTAATGGTAGATTGTCGACCTTATCAGCGGGTCAATCGGTAACACTGTAAGTGATGACAGAAGTAAAAAAAAATGTTTTACGAATTAAACTATTTATCATGAAGCGCCGGTTTTTTGTATTAACCCTCTCAGTCTTTTTATTGGGAACTGTCAAAAGCCATGCACAGGATCCTGATTGGGTAAAAGAGAACACCTGGTATTTTGACAATTTTACAAAGGACATTTTATCCTGGTCCATTTTCAGAGAAACCTTTATCGGGGTGGCACCGGAGCCTTCAGGTGATTTTGACCTGCTTTTCTATAATTTACTGTTCAAGGATCAGTTAGCAGCTAAGGGTCACTGTTATGGAATGGATGTAATGGCTATGCTGATGTTAAAAAATGGCGGTTACCTAGGATATTGTCACCCGCCATATATGTATTCGGGCGTAGCGGGTTCACCAGCCGATGATACAACAGGCCCTTCCGATGCAACGTTGCGCACAGCGATCCAGATGGTGCATGGTTACCAGATCAATCATGGATTTCTTTCTTTCCTGCTCGATGTAATGGCAATCAGTAAAAGCCGGGATGGCCGGCATAGTTTACAGCAGACAGAATATTACCTGGCTAAGAATGACCCCCCGGTGATCAGCATTACCAAGACCGTTTCACCGGCCGATGGAGGCCACGTAGTGATTCCTTATTTTGTTAAGTCAATCAATGCTACGTCCAAACGAATTTATGTGTATGATCCCAACCGAAGTTATTATGAGCCGGGGCTGGACGGGAAAGAATTTTATACTACGGGGATCAATTATATTGATGTGAACCCGATTACCGGTTCCTGGAAATTTAATATGGGAACTAATGGGGCACCAGTTTACTGGTCAGGCGATCCAGGAAGCGGCGGCAATTGTATTGTGATACCGGTTTCAGTGGCGGGTAAAAGAGACCGCTTGCCCCAATCCCTGCTCGCAGAAGGTGCGTATGCGCTGAATACTATATTCATTCATGGTGATGTGAAAATTGAGCAGTTGTCTGATGTATCGGGCAAACGTCAATTTTTCAACGATGCAGGCAATGAGCTGGAACCTTGTGAAGAAAAGCGATTAAATAATATCCTGCCTTTTACACCCATGGATGGAGTACCTGATTCAAAAGGAAGTGTCAGGAACACCACCTACTTTTTCCGTGGTACAGACCCGGTGAATATCCGGTATAAAGCAGACGGTGCTTATCGGATAGGAATGATATTCCGGGGTCGGTATATTGAGGTAAAAGGAGTGGGGAAAGGTAATAGTCAGCAATTCCTGCCGTTGGAACTTTTAAGTAAGGGCAACTAGCCTGCACGGAGTATGTTTTTAAGGCATAGCCGTCATTTAATACAACAGGCCGCCTCACCCGGAAAAACCCATCTGGTAATTCCGCTCATAAAAAGGGTTGAAAATTTCATGGGTATGGATCAATCCATGAGCCGCCTGATTTGATTTTTTAAGAATATCCAACATATTTTAAATACCTGTACTTACAGGCATTTTTGTACCCCCAATTCATGTAGCCTTACCTGCAGTTCATCCACTTCCCTCTTTCCGGGCAGGTATCCAGGAAATATCTTGCACCAGCATTACAATCATTCAACTTCTACCATGAAAAAGTCGCTGATCGCCGCCACCTTATTATTGATCGCAACTTTTATTATCTTGGTCTCGGCCTTTTCTCAATCGCCTACAGGTGGAAAGTGCAACCAGGAGATGGGAAAAGGGGTTTGGTAAAGACGAGCTGCAAAGCAGTAACTATACAGCACATGATGTATTCCTTATCTATCATTAATACGAACCATAAACCTCAAATTTAAATGTATGCGTATACTAGTCGTTATCCTGCCAGCCATTGCCGCGATCATTACTGTCGCCGTTGTGGCCTGCACAAACTCTGCCCCGGAAACTAAAAAGGAGACCGCTGCCTTAGATTCAACCGGACTTGTAAAAAGGGGAGACTACCTGGTCAACTCCATGGGTTGTGATGACTGCCATTCACCCAAGCGGATGGGTCCAAAAGGACCTGAATTGATTTCGGAACTACGGTTATCCGGTTTTCCCAGTAAAGGACAGTTACCGCCTGGAGACAGTACCGCAGTTAAAAACGGATGGATGTTAATGGCACCTGATCTCACTGCCGCAGTGGGACCCTGGGGTATTTCTTTTGCAGGCAATCTCACCAGCGATGCTACAGGTATCGGCAACTGGACAGAAGAGAATTTTATCCGGGCCATACGAAAGGGTAAGCTCAAAGGAATGGAACAAGGCCGCGACCTGTTACCTCCCATGCCCTGGACTATCTATAAAAATTTAACAGACGAAGATCTGAAATCCATCTTTGCCTATTTGAAAACAATTCCGCCAGTAGATAATGTGGTACCGGCCCCCAAAGCACTATCCGAACTTAAATATTAGTAACCTGGTCAGCCGGTAAAAACCGGCTGACCTTACTCTAACTTTCTTCTCCGACGAGTCTCCTGCTTTCCTTCACTTGAAGGCGAACGAATTGACGAAGAGGGCCTCGTCTTTTAGCCGAACGGATGATCTTCTTCAAAATTCATGAATTTGTGGTAATCTTTCAAACCACTTATATAACAGTTCGTATGGCTTTACCTACTTTTCACGCCGACGAGTCACTCCTTTCGGCTTCCCTTATTATATAGAAACTCAACTTCGGGAGGAGAATGGTCGGGGAAGAAATATTATATACTACCATTTACATTAAAACGATCCTGTCGCCCAAAGCAGTTTACCATGATTAAATCGAAGTGAACTGTGCTTTATAAGTATATTCTTAAAGTCAAAGTGGTATCAGCTATATTCTCTTTCTCTCTTATATTTTTCCGGGCGAAAAAAATAAGCCTCGCACAGAGAAAAGGAGCTAAAAGAGTAATACAAATCTTACCATCCATTTAGCTATTAAAAAACGCTGTCGCCTTGCTTTTCCAGATTATTTCGGGGAACTGGTCGAGCATATAATATTAAAGTCTAAGAGGTATAACAGGCGGGTTCATCAGATAAGGCTGTCTGGTAAATCAGCTCATAAAAAGCGTCGCTATTATTTTCCTGGTAATTTTTACCTGATTGGATCCGGTAACTGACAGACTTGGTAAGCAGGTGGGCAGTGTATAATAATTTCTTTTTTTCCTTTTAAAAACAGAAATTTGAGTATGAGCCTGGTACGATTAGCCACCCCCGCAGATGCAGCTGGTATACTGGCTATCTATGCTCCTTATATTGAGCATACCTCCTTTACTTTTGAAACAGAAGTTCCTTCCATCGAGGCGTTTTCCGAAAAGATCAGCACCTGTCTTATCCAATGGCCCTGGCTGGTTTGTGAGGTAGATGGAAAAATTGCAGGGTATGCCTATGCTACCCGGTACCGCGAGCGGACTGCTTATCAATGGTGTGTGGAGAGCTCTGTTTATATCCATGATGATTTTCAAAAAGCGGGAATAGGAAAAATTTTATACAGGGCTTTATTTGAGATATTAAAGCGGCAGGGCTTTAATAAGGTATATGCCGTCATCAATTTACCTAACGAAAAAAGTGTAGCCTTTCACGAAAAAATGGGCTTTGATTATTTTGCAACCTATGAAAAGGTGGGTTACAAACTGGGCAAATGGAAAAATGTAGGCTGGTGGCAATTATCTATCAATCCTTATGGTGATGATCCGGCAGCACCGGTTAAATTTTCAGATTTGTCCAACGATTTTCTTCCTGATCTTTTAAAAAAATAAAAAAAAGCAATACGGGTAAATCGGTTTGACAGGTGTGGGCCACCTAAGAAGTGAATAGTAGAAACATGAGCATCAAATAAATTCAGGCCAATGTGAAATCGATCTTTAAAAAATTCGGCGAAGTCAAGATTTAATTTTCAATACGGCGGTTTCGGACATGACCTCTCTGCATAATGCGGGGAGCTTTTTTATTTGCATAAAGAGAGAATCTATTTTCACCGCTATCAGTAGATGACTTATATTTATTGAAGCCATAGTGACAGAAACGAAAACGGAGCCCCGCTATGGTAAATTGGAACTGGCTGGACATGGGGGGGGTAATTTTATTTTTGTAAAAAAATAGAAATATTAAAAAGGTCAATATTGATTGGCAATCGCAATCAAACTAATCGAATGAAAAAGCAGCTCATTTTCTTTTTTTTATTATGGATGGGAATCCCCTTTGTGCCCTGTGCTCAAAAGAAAAAAAAACGATGCCAACATCCCTGTTCCGGCTGAGTTTAAAGAGGCCGAGCGAATGGCCAAAGAAGCCAATGAATGGTTGCTGAAAGGAGAGATCCGCCTGGCTGATTCAATGATCCGAAGATCTATACAATTATATCCTACCACCGGAGTTTTTGAATATGCATTGAATCTTGGTAATCTTCCTGATATGGTAACATGCACTACTATCATGGAGCTTGTGATCCGGTCAGTTGAAAATAGTAATAATACAAAAATTTCATACAGAGTGGTAGGTGATAACACCAATGATATATCAGAGGACTTCAGGAGTGTTGTACATTATTTATTTTTGCAAGGTGCCAATGCGGTGTATTCATCATTAGGTGAAAGGAAATGGATATTGTCCAGCATGTCAAAACTGGCTGATTATGACATGGAAAAAATGCGGGAACAAGCCGGTAGCGTACCATTGGGGATTACTATATTCCATAGTGATTTAAAATTCCATTACCTGTTACTGCAGGAAAAATATGATGAAGCACTGAGAATGATCGATAACATGAAGGACATGGCCGCGGAGGGTATGAAACCGTTTTGGAGAGCAGAATTATATTTCCACAAAAAAGAAAGCAAAAACCTGGAAAAAGTGCTCCGCGAGGCCAACTTCTATGACAGTAAGATTGGTTTATGGTATCGTTTCCAAATCGAGATCATAGAAAAGAATTTTGAAAAGGCTAGATCTATTTATGGAAAGTTAGAGAAAAAAGATAAGCTGGAGTATGATTATTACATTGGTTTGGTAGACCTGTATGAAGGAAAATACCGGGAAGCAATTACTAAACTTGAATATTCAATTGAGAAGCAGAACAGCGAGCGGCTGAAAGCTTTTAACAGTGTTTATAAATGGAAAAAATATAAGGAGATTGGCGATGCTTACGCCGGGTTGAAAGATTATCAAAAGGCAACAGACAATTACAATATAGCCTTATTATATAACCCTGACTATGAGCCTGCGATCGCAGCAATCACTAAACTTGAAACTGATTATGCTGTACAAAGCTCGACAGATAAAATAGCTCCTGATATTTCCCTGATAGATCCATCACCACAAAGAGGATTGATCATTCATTCTGCAGAAGCTAACTCAACTATTAAAGGACTAGCTGCCGATCCATCTGGAATAAGGGAAGTAACTATAAATGGACAAAAAGTTTATTCCCAACCTGATGGTAATTTTTGGGGCGAAATAGCATTGACTGAAGGACTAAACAAAATAACAATAGTAGCTATAGATAAAAGGGGTAACAAAAGGGAACAGGATTTTGAAATAATAAAGAAAGCAACAGCTACAGCAAATACGGAATTTGCCGTAAAGCAAGGGCTCAATTATGCCCTTTTACTGGCGGCCCAAAATTACAGCGATAATAAAATACCTTCACTTGAAAACCCGGTCGCTGACGCTGTAAAACTAAAATTGATACTTAAGAATAGTTATAATTTTGACGAAAGCAATATTATTACGCTCTTCAATCCTGAAAAGAATGATATTAAAAGGCAGTTGCTGGAGCTAACTAACATTATAAAGCCAGAAGATAACCTGGTTATTTTTTATGCGGGACACGGTATTTGGGTAGATAAAGACAAGAAAGGATACTGGATGCTGATTGATTCGAAACTGGATGATGCAAACACATGGCTACCGAATAAGGATGTATTGGATTTAATAGCAAAACTTCCGGCCCGGCATACTTTACTAATTACTGATGCGTGTTTTTCGGGATCGGTCTTTAAAACCAGAGGACTAGAATTGCGTAAAAAAGATGAAACAAACCCTTCGATGGTACAACAGATGAATGAAAAAATCAGCCGGGTAGCCATCACATCCGGTAATGATACCGAAGTACCCGACAAAAGTGTATTTATGAAATACCTGGTAAAAGCATTAAGTGAAAACAAAGACAAATACCTGACAGCGCAAAAGATGTTTATTACCCAGATCATTGAAGCAGTGATGACAGAAACAAAGACAGAACCCCGCTATGGAACTTTAGAGCTCGCAGGCCATGTGGGCGGAGACTTTATTTTCATAAAGAAGTAAGTTATACAATGCAAAATTCTTTTCATTCTTTAGGGGGAAAGGGAGATTAATAGAGAAGGAGTTTGGCAATAACCCTGCTCCCCCGGTACAATTTGCCGAATTAAATAGACATTTCCTGCCAGGTGTTTTGCAGAAAAACCAGGGAAATAAAAATAAAAAAACCGCTCCCTGAAATGGAACGGTATTTTAAGAGTATGAAAATTTTACCGGTTAAAAATTAAATGCTAAGCGGAGAAACAGCCGTCTTCCGTTTGTCCCCATCTGAACAGCATCCCAGGCGCCCCCGGTTTCTGTATTGTAAGCCCAATCCTTTGCCCCTTTTACCACGCCAAAATCAGGATGATTATTAAAGAGATTATCAGCACCGGCATAGGCCGTTATTTTTTTATTAATAGGATAGCTGAAATACAGATCAGTGACCAGTTTTCCATTGTAATCAAACTGATCCGGTACATCACCACTGCCATTATCCAGTGGAACGGTCGGGCTGATACCAAGGCCATCCTGTCCATATCCCAGTAAGGTTACTTTTCCAAAATACGTAAACCGGGTTCCGACGGTCAGTTTCTTTCTGCCATATTCAAAGTTGAGGGTGAATTTTGTATTCGGAGCAGAAGCAAGAATGAATTTTTGTTCGCGGTCGCTCAGGAAGGTTTGCTTTAAAAAAGTGGAACCGCTCAACTTGGCCGGTATATTGATCTTGTCGATATCCATTGTTTGAAAATTACCTGCAAATAATGCTTTGAAACGGTTATTGCCCACTGTTTTGTTATAGTCAAGTACAATATCTATTCCGCTGTTGGTGGTGTTCACCGCATTGGCAAAGAACTGCGCCAGGCTTACATTCAATGCAGCCATTTGCGTACGCAATCCTGCATCAAGGTTTGGATCGCTGCCATCAAACTGTCCACTCAGTACTACCCGGTCCTTGATCTTTGTCATATAGCCATCTACGGTTACACTTAAATGTTGGGTTGCTCTCCAGGTAAAGCCAATGTTTGCATTCACGCTTTTTTCCTGGGTCAGTTCGGCTATACCTGCGGCTTTAGCCAGCGAACTATAATTAGGGGCGATCTTTACTTCAGCAATATTACCAGCCTGTACCGTGGTAAACGTAGAACTGAAATTAATTTGCTGCAGGGAAGGTGCCCTGAATCCGGTGCTGAGGGAAGCCCGCAGGTTTACCTTCTTCGATGCTTTGTACCGGGTGGCAAATTTATAATTGTGCGTAAAACCAAAGTCACTATAGTTTTCTGCTCTGGCCGCTAAGTTGATCAGCCAGGCATCGGTCACATCAATTTCTGCATCCGCATACAGGCCCAATACATTACGTTTTGCGTTCACTACGTCATTGGGTTGATAACCAGGAAAGCCCTGCGATCCCCCGGCTACATTGAACACATCACCATTTGCATTAGTTACTTGTTTGCTGGGATTAAGGTTGAGATAGGAATTCGGTTCCCCGGCAAATATTTTATAGTTCTCGTAGCGGAATTCAGCTCCCACGCCGAGATTGAATTTTTTGGAAAACTCTTTACTCAGGTTGAGGTTGCTCGTGTTTTGTAAAAAAGAAAATCCACCGTCATCAAAATGCGTTTGGCCTGCTCCCAGGGAGGCATTAAACGTTTTATCACCATAGAAATGAAAATCGTTTTTACCAAGCGTATTACTCAGGTCCCAGTTCCAGTTGCTGCCTGTCTTTCCTTTAAAGCCTCCTGTTGCCGAGTAGTCTTTTATTTTGGTCTGGATATGCGGGCTGTACCAGGTTTCACCATCATTACTCATGCGCATGATGGAAGGAACAGGGATCAGGTTTCCCATATTATCAGTGGGAAAACGGTCAGGACGGGCCGAAAAATTACGGGTAAAAGCATAGGCATCTGAAGATTTATGGTTGTACCCCCCGAATGCATAGAAGGCAGCAGTTTTAGAAACCGGCAGCTCCATGTTGAGAAAAGTGCCAAACATTTCAAGACCTGCATCTCCATGACCACGGCGATAAATATTGATATACATCGCATCGTCATTGGTGTAATAGTTAGAGGTATCAATTGCCTGGCGAAATGTTTTATTCGTATTGATTGCATCGAAGGTCAGGTTAACAAAACCTCCTTTCTTACCGAGGGGCAAACCAAAATTCAGGTTGGCTGCCAACGAAGCGCCGTCAATTTTACCACTATGTTCGTATTGTGTATGAAGATCATCTGCATAAGCAGTATTAAATTTAGGATCATGGTAACCAGCAAGGGCCACTGAACCGGTAAGTTCTTTTATATTTTTTTTGGTGATGAGATTGATAACACCTGCAATAGCGTCTGAACCATATTGCGCTGATGCACCATCTCTCAATATTTCTACCCGGTCAATCGCACTGGCGGGAATTGCATTCAGATCAGTACCGGCATTGCCGCGGCCCCGGGTGCCGAATACGGCTACAAAAGCAGTTTGGTGACGGCGTTTACCATTGACCAATACCAATGTCTGGTCAGGGCCCAGTCCTCTTAACGTAGCAAGATCAATATGATCGGCACCATCACTGCCGCTTTGTTTATTGTAATTGAAAGAAGGTGCCGCATAATTGAGTATCGAACTCAGGTCCATCCTTGCCGTAGGTGCAGTAGCCTGTCCTACATTGATCACATCTACCGGTGCTGTTGTTTCGGTTTTTACCCGGCCTGCTCTCCGGGAACCTACCAGCACTACCTGGCTAAGTTCTTCTATCGCTTGTTCCAATACAATTGCAATAGTTGGGTTCGAAGCACGTATCGTTTGCGTTTTATATCCCACAGAACTAATCACCAGTTGATCGTCTGCCAGTACCGACAAACGGAAAGAGCCATCGGCGGCGCTTTCTGTTCCTTTACCGGTTTTTTTAGATTTTACGGTTACTCCTGCCAGTGGCAGACCATTCGAATCCGATACTTTTCCACTAATGGTTTGCTGCGCTCCCGCCATCATACCAAGTAACAAAAAAGAGGATAATAGAAAGAAAAACTTTCTCATAGTAGTTGTTTTGGCCTGTCGGCAGACAGGTAGTTTAGAAGATCCTTAAATATATTGTAAATAAACAGGAATATGTATGGAATGAAGGCTACAGATATGCACAGATTTTGTACAGATTCATCGGTAAATTATGACAAGAAGAAAGAGACTGTCTCATAAGTCGTTAAACGTCATTACGAGGGAGGAACGACTGAAGTAATCTGTTGAAGATAAAATTGATTAATTCTTTCAGATTGCTTCATTTCATTCGCAATGACGACTTATGATGCAGCCTCTGCATTATTCGTTAGTTTATTGGTGCAGGTTTTATTTTGCTCCAGTCGCCACCAATTGTTCTGTGATTACTCTTCCGGGATATTGTTCCAGTGCCTTCTCCAAACAATCCATTGCTCCATTCAGTGCATCAAGATTCAGCACATAGGCGAGGCGAACTTCGTTTTTCCCGAGCCCGGCTGTTCCATAAAAACCAGTGGCCGGCGCCAGCATTACGGTAGCATTATTAAAGGAAAAATCTTCCAGCAACCATTGACAGAATATATCACTGTCATCAATGGGCAGTTTGGCGATCGCATAAAACGCACCACCGGGGTTCGGGCAATATACTCCCGGCATGGCGTTCAGGCGGCGGACCAATAGATTTCTTCTCCGTAAATACTCTGCTTTCGGGGCATCGAAATAACTGGCGGGCAGATCTACAGCCGCTTCTCCCATTATCTGTGCTAATCCCGGCGGACTCAATCTTGCCTGGGCAAACTTCATGGCAGCATCATACACCGCTTTATTTTTAGTGACCAATGCACCCAATCTTGCTCCGCAGGCACTGTATCTTTTACTGATGGTATCCATCAGCACTACATGCTGGTCAAGCCCATCAAGGTGCATCGCACTCACATATTCACCGTCATAGCAAAACTCCCGGTAAGCTTCATCGCTAAACAGGTATAAATTATGTTTAATACAGATCAGCTTCAGGGCCTCCATCTCTTCCCGGCTGTATAAATAACCGGTTGGGTTATTGGGGCTGCAGATGATAATGGCTTTTGTTTTATGGGTGATCACTTTTTCAAAATCACTGATCGGAGGCAAGGCAAAACCTGTTTCAATGCGGGAAGTGATCGGTACCACCGTTACGCCGGCAGCACAGGCAAAGCCATTATAGTTGGCATAAAAAGGTTCGGGAATAATCACTTCATCTCCTGCATTCAGGCAGGTGAAAAAACCAAACAAAATCGCCTCACTGCCACCCGTTGTTACCATGATCTGGTCGTATGCCACATCAATGCCTACAGATTTATAATACTGCACCAGTTTACGGCGGTAGCTTTCATTACCTGCACTATGGCTATACTCCAGTGTTTTGATATCTGCGTTTCGCACAGCGTCCAAAATCGCAGGCGGTGTTTCTATATCAGGTTGCCCAATATTGAGGTGATATACTTTAATACCTTTTTTCTTGGCGGCCTCTGCATAGGGTACCAGTTTACGTATCGGCGAAGGGGGCATTTGCTGGCCACGACTAGAGATTGTAAGCATGGAACAAAGGTAAAAGGGTAGGGGTAGAAGGCAAAGGAATTTTTTACTGATCAGACTCCCTGGTCCTTTTATTTATTTCCTTCCACCGTCCAGTGAAAGCTTTTTTGAAGGAGGGGTAATTTTTTCCAGTCAAGAGCTTTTCCAACTAACCGGCTTTCTGTACCGTTATGAAAGTATTGCAGGGTCAGGGTACTATCGGCGGGCTGGTACTGAAAGGACAAAACGGTTTGCTTTAACTGGTAATCCGTAAGAATGAAAACAGATTCAGCTTTGTCAAGCGCCAGTTTATAATCCTGCAGCTGATCGGCCGGGTCCTGGAAAATCATATAACTCTCTTTGTGTATAAAAAAACGCTTTACCGGAGAATAAATAGCCGCCAGAGTATCAGTACCAACGATCACTTGTCTTACTTCATACACCCCGTGCAGGTGTGGCCGGGCTGTATTGTCGCCGTTCAATTTCCCGGATTTAATAAAAGGATAAAATACCTCGATGCAAATAATTCCAATAGCAAACCACTTGAGAAAATGAGCAACGAAGGAGGGTTGTGCTAAAGCAAATTTTTCCGGAGCCGGCTTACCCGGGGTAGCTTTGTTCCGTATCAACAATTGATAAAGCTGACCGGTATAGGGTTGCAGGAGGTATAGTGTTATGTACAATAAGAAAAGTGAAAAAAGCTTCACCGAAATATCAAACCCGAAATTGACAGCTACTACATTCAGCAGTACAGCAAAACTGACAAGTAACCCAACCAACCGGGTGCGGCGAATCAGGATCAAAACTGCTGCCACTGCTTCCAGTGTACCTAAAAAGATGCTATAAAAATGAGAGGTGCCCATCGAACTCCAATAAAGCAGGTCCTTATCTATCTGTCCCAGGGGCGTATAAAGGGTATTGGGTTCGGGCAGGTAGAACTGGTTCTTGAATATTTTGTCTATCCCGTATTTCAGTAGTTGCAGGGCCAGGTAAGCAATAAAAACCCGTGTAAAAAAAGTATGTACCGTTTCCCTGTAGAGAGCCCATTTTTTTACCTGTAATAGCAGTAAACTAACCAGCATCGAAAGGACGAATAGCAATAATACCAGTAGGTACATGGAGAAACTGTCTGAATAGACCCTGGTATTGTCCAGCGATTTCCCAAAAACAGCAGCAGCGATATAAGCGATAGGTTTTCCAAAAAGAAAATCCGTGAGATACAGCTGCGCCTTTATCAGAGTAAATGGGAAAGGGATAAAAAGTATACATAGAAATCCAAAAAAAGAAGCACTCGTTTTTATCCAACTTCTTTTCATGGAAGAACCCGTTTAACTGGTAGTTGAAGGCTTAAGCTTTTTGTAAACTGGGTTGATAATATTTCCAGGATAACCAGCCACCTAAGAGGGAAACAAGCAATATCGTACCCAGTATCAGGGCCAGCTTTATATCAAAAGGAGAATTGTTGTCATTATCATTGGTTGTAACAAAGGGAACTATATTATGCTGCTCCGTAACGGTTCCCTTAGTCTTCTCTTTATTTTTTTCTTTATCCTTTTCTTTCTTTTTGCCGCTTGTTTTATTGTCATAGCCCATAAACACAATATTGCTGACAGGATTTGTATACTTGCCTGTTGTTTTCAATACCGTCCGGATACTGTCAAGGGCATGTTTTTTTGAAAACAATGGATCATTAAGCAGGGTATCCTTTTTGACCCACTGCAATTTGGCAGAATCTTTTGGGTGATGAAATGGCCGGCTGTATTTCTTTTTAACAATTACTGTCACGTTTTCGGATATATATATGACACTGTCAAGCTGGTAAGTTTTTATATCGGGAGGCAATCCAAAATTCGCTTCTTCCGTATCAAACAATTCATTTTCCAGTGCAATATGAAAATTGCCCATCTTGCCACTATGGCTTTTGAATGCTATCTTTTTTGTTTGCGCCAGCAGGTTGGTGCTGATCAATGCAAATAAAGCAATGAATAGTTGTCGCATGGCTGTATCGGTTTAAGGCTGTATGAAAGGTACTAAAGTTTTTTGGTGATTGGGATACCGTTAGTAGGGTAGGAGTGATCTCTTCAACTGACGTTTAACGGATCAGGTTCACCGTGCCCTTCATGGCAGGAGTTCCATCAGTAAAACGGACCTGGTAAATATATACCCCGGCAGGTTGTGGTATTTTTTTATATGCTCCGTCCCAGACTACCTCGGCCCCGGTTACCTGGTAGATCAATTGGCCCCAGCGGTTATACACGCTAACGGTTGCTCCCAGTTGCGGATCAAGAAAGGGGATTCTCCAGGTATCATTTTTACCGTCATTGTTAGGCGTAAATGCAGTGGGTATAAAAATTCCTCCTACTACTTTAACGAATACCTGGTCTTGATTGGTACAGCCAAATTCAGATACGGCCGCCAACGAATAATTGATATCCCTGTCGGTTGAAGTGAGAGGATTCAACTCGGTTATACTGCTTAAAAAATCCGGTGGGGACCAGTTGAAATTAATAGTTGTCCCGCTGGCCGTAGCAGCCAATGCAGTGGGCATCCCGGCGAATATCGTCTTATCAGGCCCTGCACTGATCGAAGGTCTTGGGTGTACATTAATCGTAAGCAGGTTTGAACTAACCCGGCAGGCGGCAATGCCTGCATTACCAGACTCGGCTACTGTAAGCCGGTAAAAATAATTACCGGAGGTGGTGAGTGTTCGCTGGTAGTTCAGCATAGTA
Source organism: Bacteroidota bacterium (assembly GCA_034408705.1). GTDB lineage: Bacteria > Bacteroidota > Bacteroidia > Chitinophagales > Chitinophagaceae > JJ008. The sequence continues at coordinate 1,404 of JAWXCO010000171.1, read as the reverse complement.
GCGCCTGGAATATCTTTCCATATCGCCCCGGAATCTATACTGACCTGCCATTGAAATACAGGAGACAAGAAGCCGGGGGAAATGGCCCCGTCAAACGTATAACCTGTTTGTTCATATACACAGATATTCACTTCATCGCTGCTTCCCTGGATCGAAGAACTAAGAACTGGCCCGCAGGGACGGAAACTAATATCATCCAGCGCCAGGTCATTACCAAGTCCGCCCGGTGCATTGTTCCTCATCCGCAATACGATATCAGGATTACCAATCGTGGTAGTAAAAAAGAACCCATATTGTTTCCATGCTGGTATTGATGTGACTGCAATGCCGCCGGTATTGAATTGGTTTAGAAGAGTGCCGGAGGGTGTTTCGATCCGGAAAGTGATATCCGGTTGAATACCGCCTGGGGAAATGAGTACATTCATGATCCAGGCCGAAAATTCGTAGGTGGTATTGGGGCAAAGGCCTGTGAGGGTGGATACAAAAAAATCGGCTGGTTGAAATGAAGCATTTACCAGCATAAAATTTCCATTGCCGGTATGGTCTGCATTTACATTGTGCCAGGTATTGCCAAAGCAACCGTTTGTAGCTGTTGTTACCGTATAATTGCCATCTGTGGGGCAGGAAGAACTCACAAAATTATAACCAGGTGCCGAGAAAGGAGGGCCGAAGTTGCTGCCGGAACCGAATGTGATATTGATAACAGGATCGCCGAGGCTGCCCGTACATAACTGTGCAGCAGCAAGAAAGGAACTGCCCATCAAACCCTGTAAGAGAATCATACGTATCAACCAACAAGAACAGGCATTTCGGCTCACGTAAACAATCCATTTTAAATTCGGGCTAAATTAGTTCATTAAGTTCTCCGGTACAACTATTTATCGCTGTCTTCCATTGGTAGTGGCGCTGCTCAGAAATAAGTAATGGCCTTGATTTTTTGAAACAGGCATCTTTTATCAATAGGCAAGAGAGCAGGCAGAAAAATTTTTAGAAAGTTGTCGGGTGTATTTGCGAAACTGGTTTTGACTTTCCAAAATCTTGCATAAACTAGCCTAACGTGCCAGCAGGAGAATTTTAGAAGTACTCCTTCAGCCCGGAACCGATGATGATTGAAAAACTGATGATGAAGATAACAACAAAAAGCTAAATAGTAAATGTCCAGCCCCGAACCAAAGTACAACAGAATTACAACTGCCGAAGATAACAAGGTCAAGCCCGTATTTTGCCAAACCGATTGTGTGTGTCCAGCGAAGCTGCCTTTGCGATGAGAGCAGGCCTCTCGATGGGAGAAGTGGAGCAACCTTCATCCGCCAGCTGGCGGATTGCATGCTGCGTTGCTTTAAGAAGCAGGGTGGTGAACACATTCGCTTTGCTCAGTGCAGGCTGTGCAACAGGTGCGTCTGT
>JAWXCO010000170.1:0-29862 GCA_034408705.1 Bacteroidota bacterium | reverse complement strand
TTACACTTTCAATAAGCATTTATAAATAAACAATATCCAGAAAAGCATTGAACAATTATTTTTATAAGGAGGAATTTTTCTTGTTGATCAAATTGGAAAATAATAGAGTAAGTATTAAACAGAAATTGAGGGGTTGCAGCAGCGGTTATCTTAAAAAGTCATTTCACATTTTTACCAAAAAGAGAAAAAGGAGTTGTGAAAACCGGTTACATGAGGAAACATCCACTCGCGGCTGTCTTTGATGCCGGGATAATAAGTAAAGACGGGATGTTCTTTAGAAATGATACATCCGGTACCGAAAGAAGATGAATTTTTATACTGATTAAAAAGAACAGGAATTTCACCGGCATATAGTACGATTCCGTCAATATTTTTGGACAAATCGATAATAAATTGGATTACCTTCTGGCTTACCGGATATTTTTCAAAATGGGATGGCTCTAGTAATAAAACCCTGTTTACATCCTCCTCTTTTCGCCACATCATATCCAGGTTATATGAATTATAAATTAGTGTCGGTTTGTTGATATCCAATGCAGGAATTTCAGTAGCTGGTAATTTTGTTTCAAATGATAAATCAGCAGTTAACTTTAATATATCAGGGACAGGCATAGATATGATTTCTTCATATGGTTTATCTATAAAACTATTTTGCTGTTTGCTAAAAGTATATTTGTTTACATTTTCCTGGTTGAAATAATATTTTTTAGAAGCGAAAGCAGCCGCCACCCATTGCCAGCTGCAATTGTTACTGGCAATATCGCCGTCTAGTAAGTAATAATACATCCATTTGGAGGGTTGCAGCCAATGTGCTTTTGCCATATTGCAAACCATAGAGGCAGTGTACATACGTATATGATTGTGCATGTATCCGCTGCTGTATAATTTATTTATTTGTTCATCTATTACAGCAATACCAGTTGTTGCATTTTCAACTGCTTCAATCATTTTATGATGTTGTACAGCTGGTTGAGGATGCTTGATATCATTGCAGATTTCATCACCGGTATGTTGCCAAATACGTTGAAAGTATTCCCTCCATGCCAGCTCCTGCAAAAATTTTTCTACCTGGTATGGCCTGTACCCTTTTTGCAAAACCATTTCCATCACCTGTTTTACAGAAATAATCCCTCTTGAAATATACGGAGACAAGTAAGTGACAGCACCATTTGTAAAGTTTCTTGTCTTGCTGTAGAGAACCGGATTAATATGGTTGATCCGCTCAATAATCTGCTGGTAAGAAGTAGGAAAATGTGCAGCAACATTATCGGAAGTTTCAGAAAATAAATTCAAATTCATACTACCGCTTACTGATTTTATTATGACTGATTGATTTTTGACGGCTGCATTTAAACCTGTCCACTTCATTACTTCTCAATGCTTCATGTTTAGTGCTACGACCTTTTGTTCTTGTTCTCCACATTTTAAAACTACTTGCTTTCATTTCATTCCTCATCAGTTTTATTACATCCTGTTGCTTTAAACCAAATTGCTTTTCAATGGCTTCAAAAGTAGTTCTGTCTTCCCAGGCCATTTCTATGATACGGTCAATTTCGGTTACACTTAAAGTTGCCAGGCTTGTCATTTAAATATTTTATTTGTTTTTATTCATCCTGCATTTATCGCTGCAATACTTTACTTCCTCCCAAACTTTTTGCCATTTCTTTCGCCAGCTGAAAGGTCTCTTGCAAACAAAGCAGACTTTTACAGGCAGATGCACTTTCTTCACAGTGTTAAAATTAAATGCGGATGAGTTTCTTTTCTCTTAATTTATCCAGTGTAAGTACATCTCCTTCGTTTAGATTTTTATAGGCCATCACATCGCATAAAAACCCTTTATGATCTCCTCCTTCAAAACTGTTAATTACTTTTAGCTGAATAACAGCTAAACAATTTTTTAAAACATAAAAACCATTCCAGTCAATCAACTCATTTCTTTTTTGCAGTCTGCCAATCTTATCAATCGTCTTTCCTGATTTTTTGCCCAACAAATCAACCAGCCGGTATTGATAGGCTGCAAGTAATTGTAAAATAAATTCACCAGATGCTTCCACATTAATTAAGGTTTGTGTGCCATGATAAATACCGCAGATAAACCGTTTTGGCTGCATACTTATCTGTGAAGCATACGTAATTATGTGCATGTTGCAGTTTTCAACCGTTTTGCTGCTAATACTGTACACCGGCAGGTTCAACCTGTTCCATGGTTTCTTGCGTATCATAAGCTGTTTAAATATTTTTCTGCACTGGCTAAATGAGCATTTCTTTTATCGTCAGTCATTTTATCAAATGTTCCAACCAGCATACCAAGCCGTGGGTTTTGCAAAAAGAAATCTCTGTGTACATGCATAAAACGCCAAAACAATCCATCCCATACGGGCTGCCACTCTCCTTTTTCATAGTTACTCATCTTCATTAAGTAATTACTGCCACTGATATATGGTTTGGTGGTCATCAATCCGCCATCGGCAAACTGTGTCATACCATACACATTGGGCACCATTACCCAATCGTACGCATCAATAAACAATTCCATAAACCATTGGTGTACTTCATCCGGGTCAAACTCACATAGCAGCATAAAATTACCTAATACCATAAGCCGTTCAATATGATGGCAATAGCCGGTTTTTAATACCTTCCTGATTGTAATATCAATGGGAGCAATACCCGTAGTTCCTGTCCAGAAACTGGCAGGAATTTTTCGTTTGAATTTCCAATAGTTTGTGGTGCGTTGCTTACGGCCTTCCCGTTCATATACTATGCGGATAAATTCACGCCAGCCAATAATTTGACGGATAAAACCTTCGAGGGAGTTTAAAGGTGTAGTATATTTTTCAGCATGAGTTAGTACTGCATCTACGATTTGTTGAGGCGTAAGTAAACCAGTATTCAGCATAGGCGTAAGTACCGAATGATGTAAAATACTTTCATCTGCAACAATTGCATCTTCATAAATACCAAATTTTTCAAACCGGTTTTTCAAAAAATCACTCAGCCACTCTTCTGCTTCTTTAAAAGTGGCTACAAAAAAATGAGGAGTAACTGCACTTCCATAATTTTGAGGAAAATGTTGCTGCACATACGTTATTGCTTCTGCGATGTAACTACTTACTTCCGGGAACTGGATGGCAGGCACAATTTCTTTCTTAGGAAATTTCATCCTGTTTTCTGCATCAAAAGTCCATTTGCCGCCGGTTGGTTTACCGTTGGTTTCCAATAATATTTTACGTTGTTTTCGCTGCTGAACGTAAAAATCTGTTTGAAAATAAGTTTTCTTTTTACTGAAATACTCAGCCACGTCATCCATCGTATTTAGAAAAGATGGTGTTACATAAACGGTCAATTTAATTGAATGATTTTTACAAGCATCCCTGATGCGTTTTGCTAGCCTGTCATCCACTACATCTGCAATATGAATATGGGAAATTTTTTGTTTCGCAAGAAAACTAATCAATTTACCCACCTCATTTCGTTCATCGGTTGTATCGATGTAATGAACGGTATAATTTTGTTCTTTGAGGTATGCCTCAAAAAATTTCATACCGGATCGATGCAACACTATTTTCTGTTGATGAAAATTAAATTGACGAAAAAAAAGCCATTCTTCCACCAGGTACACGTCCCTGTTTATTTGCAAGGCAGGATGCTGCTTAAACAACTGATGAGGGAAAACCAATACCGTTTCATTCATATTGTAAGATTCAATATTCTATATACCTTTGATATTAAAAAAATAAACAATTTGCTGTCAATATTGTTTAACCTGTAATCAATTTATCTGTATGGCATCTTATTCTACTCCACATATAGAATCATGGGAACGTTTTTACAGGGCTAACTTTATTAACAGCCTTACAGGTTTTAAGTCTGTAAACCTGATTGGCTCAGTAAATGAGCTGGGGCAACCCAACCTGGGCATTTTCAGTAGTATTGTGCATATAGGTTCCAATCCGCCTTTGGTTGGATATATCAACCGGCCCGTAAAAGCTGCACCACATACACTGGCTAATATCCAGGCAACTGGAGTTTATATTATCAATCATATCCATACTTCTTTTGTACAGCGGGCGCATCAAACAAGTGCAAATTATGAAGCAGGAATAAGTGAGTTTGAGGCAGTAGGGTTAACACCGGAGTTTCAGGAAAACATTGCTGCCCCTTTTGTTAAAGAAAGCCCTATTAAATATGCACTATCCTTACAGGAAATTATACCTATTCAATTAAATGATACTTTTCTTGTAATCGGGAAAGTAATATCCATTCAGCTTGAACAGGACATTGTATCGGCAGATGGATTTCTTCATCTCGATAAAGTGAATTCTATTTGCAGTAATGGTATTGATGGTTATTATACGACTGAACTAATTGAGCGATATCAATACGCCAAACCTGGAATTAAACCACAAAAAATAACGTAGTATGGCTTCCAGAATTTTTTTATCAGCCCGTTGGGAATACCTTGCTATGTTTAATTTCGAAGTAGATGAGGCTGTACTGCAGCCCCATTTACCACCCCATACTAAACTAGATTTGTATAATGGTAGAGCAATAGTCAGTGTGGTCGGTTTTATGTTTAACAATACCAGCGTAATGGGTATCAAATGGCCTGGCTTTATAAATTTTGAAGAAGTAAATCTGCGTTACTATATTAAATATTTTGATGGTGCTACCTGGAGACGGGGAGTTGGTTTTATTTCAGAGATTGTACCGCAGTTTTTAGTGGCTGGTATGGCCAATCTTTTTTACAACGAACATTACAGTACAGCCAAAATGAATCATACAATCGGTTTTAACAACAATGAACTGCAAGTAACTTATAACTGGAAAAAGAAAAATCAGGATTGGAATATGATGTGGGTAAAAGCTAATCCTGTCTTACAGGATATAGTAACCGGCTCTGAAGAAGAATTTATTTTTGAACACTACTATGGCTATAATAAACTAAATGATACAACTACTATTGAGTACTCGCTGGCTCATCCCCGGTGGCAGGTGTACCCGGTTACAGATTATAAGCTGGACTGTGATGTTGAAAAACTATATGGGGCACCCTTTGTTCCTTTTATCCAAAATGTTCAACCGGTTTCTATATTTCTTGCCAAAGGCTCAGCTGTAAAGGTGAAGATGCCCAAGAAACTTTCTAAGTAGTGTCAACTTATTTCAGGACGAGGCAAGCAACTAAATAAAAAAGCCTCATATTTTCTATGAAGCTTTTTTTGTGACCGCGTTAGGATTCAAACCTAAAACCTTCTCATCCGTAGTGAGATGCTCTATTCAGTTGAGCTACGCAGCCATTTTATTTTGCTATGTAATCAAGTTCCTAAAACCTTCCCGATTCGTCATCGGGATGCTCTATTCAGTTGAGCTACCCAGTCATCCGAAATATTCGGAGGGTAAATATAGGACAAAAATGGCAACAGGAAAAAGCAGAATTTGGTTAGCGGGTTCTCCAGTCCGGAACATACTTGTCAAGGATAGCCTGGAACTCTTTGTAGTTCTTTAATCCTGACAGGTCTGGGTCGGTAATAAGTGTCTCCACATTCTTAAAACCCCTTTCATACGCCTGCCGCAGGTATAGTATGGCCTGCTCCGGTTGATTATTTAACGCATAGCTACATGCGAGTGAATAATAGTTTTTGCCTTTACTAGGCTCCAGCAGTACTGCCTTTTTGATATAGACAATCGCCGAGTCATACCGTTGTTTGGCATGAAAGGCTAATCCAAGGTTAAGACTGGCACCGGGCAGATCCGGGCTGATCTGCAATGCTTTTTGCAGATACAAGATCGCCGAATCATTCATTTCCATATTGATGTAGGCATTACCTGCCCTTAAATAGGCTGTGGCAACCTTGTTGTCCAGCTGAATCACTTTCTTATAATAAAAAACAGCTGAGTCATACACTTTCATATCCGTAAAGAAATTACCCATATCCTGGTAGCTCTGTGCCGTCAATTCACCCCGTCTCATTAATTGTTTCCTGAAATAAAATGCGGCTGAGTCGTACTGCTTTAGCTGCCTGAATACTCCAGAAACATTGGACCAGAACAGTGTATTTTCCGGATCGAAACGCAATGCCTTTTGCATATTCACCCGGGCTGAATCATATTGTTTCATTCCCTGGAATATCAGTCCCAGGTTATTGTAGAGTTGTGCATTAATGGGATCTTTCTGGATAGCTTTACGGATATACCACCTGGCCGAGTCATATCGTTTCTGTTCATAGAAAGCCATACCCAGGTCGTTCATAAAATTGGTACTATTCGGATCTAGCAGGGAAGCTCCTTTCAGGAAATTGGTAATGGAGTCTGCCAAATTCATCTCCCTGAATATTTTAATCATATTGTTGGAAGCCGGTTTGTAATCGGGCTTCACCGACAAGGCTCTTCTGAAATAGAATTTGGCAGAATCATAAATCTTATCCTGCCCATAGATAACACCGAGGTTATTTAAAATAGAAGGATTACCAGGTTCCAGTCGCACAGCCTGCTGAAAATAATAGTAGGTAGAGTCCGGCATTTTCATCTCCTTAAATACCATACCGATATTGATAAGTGCAAAGGCAGAATATGGGTTAGCCTGTAAAGCTTTACGGTAATAGAAATTGGCAGAGTCTAACTGTTTCAGCGCAAAGCTGGCACGACCCAGGTTATTATAAGCTTCTTCATAATTGGGATCTAATGCTGCCGCCATCCGGTAATACACTTTGGCAGAATCATACTCCTTCATGTCCTTGTAAAAATTACCGATATATACATTTACGATCGACTTATCCTGGTAGTTGGCAAATGCTTTAGCATAATAGATCCGGGCAGAATCAAATTGTTTGGTTTCAAAGAAAGTTTTACTAAGTCCGTTATATGCATTAATGAATTTAGGACTGGCAGCAATACTTCTCTTAAAATAACTGATGGCCCGGTCGTAATTCTTCCGGGAATAATTTACCCAGCCGATATTATTACTTGCATAAGGGTTATTTGGTTCTATCCGCAACGCTTTTTCGTAGTAGTTGATCGCTGAATCACCTTTGGACAAAGAGTAATAATAATGTCCCAGGTCCACATAAGCATCTGCATTATCAGGGCTTACATCAATTGACTTACGGTAATACTTAATGGCAGAATCTGGTTTGGCAAGGGTCTTATAGGCAAAGGCCAGCGTAACATAAGGATAACGCCATCTTGGTGCTGCAACAATAGCTTTTTTGGCATAAAAAATAGCACTGTCCAGTTTATTATTATCAAGGTGGAGGGAGGATATTGTGTTCAGGATATAAGCTGCATTTTTATCCGCTGCGTAGGCAGTGTAAGCAAATTGAAAAGCATTATTGATATCCACCAACTGCCGGCTCCTCCCAAAATAACCCCTTGCTTTGAAAAAGTACATCCTTCCCATAAGAGAATTGGCAAAATCAGGATCATCAGCCCTGATAATACTGATGGCCTTTTCCAGCATATAGCCTACTTCATAAAATTCCTGCTGGGCCACTTTCTCCATCCTGTTGAGGCTGGTACTGATTTCATCTGTTTTATCATCCTCATCGATTTGTGCCCGCAGCCGTTGAATAGAGGAAGCATCTTTACAATCGAGATAGAGGTTGATCTTGCTTTGTGCAAAATTGATATACTCCACAGCCAGGGTAGACTCCGCATCGATCGTATAAGAAGTGCCCGGGTACTTGCTTTCCATCAGGCTATAATAATACTCAGCAGAAGATTTTCCGATCAGGCGGCTCTCCTTCACAGCGTTATTAAAAAGATTGTAAGCTTCTATCAATAAAGTATCGGCCGGGCCAAAATCAAGGCCTCTTGTTTTGGGGGCAAATGAATTACCGGCTCCCTTAGCCTGCAGGCTCTTTGTCATGATCCATTTTTGCAAGTAGTCTTTGTCTACGATACTCACAATTCTTTCGCTGTTCTCTGAGCAACAAAATACCGGATCCTGCTTTCGCTTAAACCGTTGTTGTGCTATCGCAGGTACATTTTTCTCAACATATTTTTGTATTTCCTGCAGCGTGATATTATTATCCGGGGTACCGATAGAATCTGCCATCCCCGACAGGCCGTCTACCAGGTAATAGGTAAATAAACCATGTCCGCTACCGATTGATGCATCTTCGAGTGATTCCTGACCCGCACGGGTTGCCAGCATCATGATCTCTCCCGTTTTTTTCTCAGAAATAGCGGTGTTCAGGAAGTTTTGCCCTTCGGTACCACCGGGCAGCTCATTACTTCTACAGGCATCCATGATAAAGTATACTTCTACTCCTTTGGCCGTTTCACCGGCAATTTTCTTTTTGAGGTTGTATAACTGTATAGCCCCTCCTACCAGGTAGTTATTTTTATCTCCCGCCGGGTTACAGTCATAGGCCAGGTAAAAAAACTGGTCTTCATCGATCGCATCGCCGTGGCCGGAGAGATAGATAAACAAACGGTCCCCTTTTTGCAGTTTCTTTATTTTCAACCATTGGAAGCCTTTGGTGTAGAAATTAGCTAGCGTTGCCTGCTCATTCAACAAGGTGTATATATTATCTTCTCCTAATTTACCTCCGGCCGGTGACTTCAGAAAGTCCCGGAACATTTCGGCATCCTTATCAGCATAGGTAAGCGGTCGAACATATTTGTACTTGGAAATGCCCATGATCAAAGCAAAAGTCTGCGGTCCGATAATGGTGCTATCCCTTGGTTTGGGTGGGGCCTGGGCATGGATAGGCCGGGTGGCCACCAGGAATAAAAGGCAGCCGATCAATATGGATAGGTTTTTTGGCATAAATTCGACTTACTAAATTACGGATTTACAGGGTAATAACTATTTTTATCTGGTCCCAATTGCCCGGAATTTCGGGGTAACCCGTTCTGTTAAAATAAATACAGAATATGTTAAGGATAAAAAAGTTGCAACCTTCCGGGCTATTAGCAAATCATTATAACAGAACCGAAACCATTAGAACCGTTTTTTGATGAAGAAACCACTGCATAAACATATTGGCCACCATGCTAAAAAAGTACATGGGCATTTCACCAAATACCTATACGAGCGGGATACTATTTTTGCAACGATCTGGGTCTTTATTTTTATAGTTGTACTTGGTGCTATCCCCCTGAACCTGGGTGTTATAAACCCTATTAAGCTTAGTTTAAAGGATTTTGACTCCAACGATCTTAGTTATTCCAAGTTGCATAAAGGCGAAGACACCCCGCTTGATAATAGAATAGTTATTGTAAATATAGGCCTGGCAGACAGGGAGGGCTTGTCCATGATGATCGACAAAGTGGGGAGTATGAAGCCAAAAGTAATGGCGTTAGATGTTACGTTTGATGGGGAAAGAGACCCTTATAAAGACTCCTTATTGACAGAAACGTTTGCAAGGAATAAAAACCTGATAGCAGCAACCCGGCTAGAATTAAGTGGTAAGGATGGCGATACCATTAAAATGGGTGGCAATTATATCAGTACCGCATCCAACTACGCATACGTTAACTTCTTCAACGACAATCTATCAACTATCCGTAACTATGATCCCTTTCTTGAGGACTACAAAAAGAAAAAATTTAAGTCGTTCTCTTCTGCTATTGTAGAAGCGTATAACCCAAAGGCCTACAAGAAGCTGGAGAAAAAAGGCGCTCATAAGGCCATTATCAATTATACACGTACTGTGAAAAAGTACCTGGTCGTAGAAAATGAAGCTATTTTGGCAGGAGATGTGGACGATTCTACATTTATTGATAAGATCGTACTTTTCGGGTATATTAATAATAACCCCAACGACATTGATGATAAGAAGTTTACACCCATGAATGAGCGGTATTACGGAAAATCAATCCCTGATATGAACGGTATAGTTGTCCACGCCAATATTATTTCGATGGTTCTGGATAATAACTACATAAAAAAGGTACCTTTATGGGTAAATTTACTCATTGCAGTCGTTGTATGCTGGCTGCATATGTCGTTTTTCGTCCGTTATTACCTTGAAAGCCATATCTGGTTCCATTTAGTAGCTAAGATTGCCCAGGTTGCTTCAGCCATATTTTTCGTCTGGCTTGGTATCTATTTATTTGATAAATATCGCCTGAAAGTTGACCTTAAGATGAGTTTAATCGTCATTGTATTGGCGGTGGATGTCATTTATTTTTACGAGGCCTGGGCCGTGTGGATGCATAAAAAATTTAATTATAAGACGGTGTTTAAACCACACCATCATTAAAACATCTTTACTATAAACCTTAAACCCAAAAAGATGAAACAATTACAGTTCCTGATCCTCCTATGTTCATTCACTGTCGTGGCTTCTGCCCAGAACAGTTTCCTGTTGTACAGTTTCAAAGGAAACGTGTCCGTTGTAGAAAACAATGTAGAAGCAAAAGCCAAAGTTGGTAAACCATTAAATGCTGGCGCCACAGTAAAAGTAGCGGCCGGTAGTGCTGTTACATTGATTTGTAACGAAGCAGCCATGTTTACCCTTACCAAAGCCGGTACCTACCCGCTTAGTAAATTTGGTGACTCCTGCCGGGTTAGCAGTAATTCGGTGAGTGCCAATTATGTAAAATATGTATGGGCATCCATGACCAAATCAAGTGGCTCCGCCGGCAGCAACCGTAAAGCCTATATGAATACCGTGGGTGCGGTATCCCGGGGCGGTATGAACAATGTATGGATCGACAATCGCCTCGATACGATCAACTATTCAAGTGGCAATATATTTCCCCTTTCCTGGAAATCCTATGCGGAAGCCAAAGATTTTGAATTTTCTCTCTACAGCAACGATAATATCAGTACCCCGATCTATAGTAATATGCTCACTAAGCTGAAAATATCTATCGGAACCTTTAGCGGCAAAATGAAACAGGGAAATTCCTATTATTGGACAGCCGCCATTAAAGGAGAAGAGAACGACGACCTTAAGATAATCAACTATGTCAGTAAAGAGACCTTCAATGCAGTGCTGGAAACGATTAAACTGCAAGGAGCCGCTTTTGAAGCCCCGGCCGAGCAGGCCTACCGGATCGCCTTTATGCTGGAAGATGCGCATTACCTTTCTGAAGCTTACCAGTATTACTCTAAAGCAGCAACACTGGATGCCGCCAATGCCTTGTATCGCTCTACCCTTATGTCCTTTAAAAAGGATTACGAGATAAAATAAGCCGTTTTTAAAAATTGTTTTAATAAAAGAAGGCCCCTCATTGGGGCTTTTTCTTTTACAGGAATGGTGAAGAATCTGAACGGTAATTCCTTAGTTTTACGGCTTCACCTAACAATTACTAATGAAAAAATTATTGCTTCCTGCTGTTCTCCTGTTTAGCTTTCTGGGGCAGGCACAAATGAAAGCCGAAGATGTAAAGACCTTCACCTTAAAAAACGGGATGAAGTTTCTGGTTGTGGAAGACAATTCCATTCCCAATGCCAATATGTATTTATTTTACCGGGTTGGCAGCCGTAACGAGTACCAGGGCATCACAGGTCTCTCGCATTTTTTTGAGCACATGATGTTCAACGGGGCTAAAAAATATGGCCCGAAATTGTTTGACCAAACCATGGAATTCAACGGCGGAGCTAATAATGCTTATACGACAGAGAATGTCACCGTTTATACGAACTGGTTCCCCTCTACTGCTGCTGAAGTAATCTTTGACCTCGAAGGTGACCGGATCTCCAGCCTGAGTATTGATCCCAAAATGGTGGAAAGCGAAAGAGGTGTTGTGCTTAGCGAAAGAAGCACCGGTCTTGAAAACTCTCCCTGGAACCTGCTCGGTCAGCATGTACAGGCCACTGCCTTCCAGGAACATCCCTATCACTGGCCCGTTATCGGCTACGAAGATGATATGAAGAACTGGAAACAGGCAGACCTGGAACGCTATTTCAAAACCTACTATGCACCCAATAACTGTGTAGCGGTGATTTCCGGAAATATAAAACTGGAAGAGGTAAAAAGGCTGGCAGAAAAATATATAGAACCCATTCCTGCACAGCCCACCCCACCCGCAGTAATGATTACAGAGCCTGCCCAAACCGGTGAAAGACGGATATCCGTACAAAAAGATGTGGCAACCCCTTACCTGATTATTGCTTATAAAGCGCCCGAAGCAAAAAGTGATGATTACTATTCCCTGACCATACTCAGTGAGATCCTTAGCAGTGGTAAATCCTCCCGTTTACACAGCTCCCTGGTAGATAAAAAGCAACTGGCCACTTCTGTTTTTACAGCGTATGACCAGAGTTTCGACCCTACCCTTTTTCAGTTTTACAGCGTTGCCGCCAAAGGCATCAACGAAACCGACCTGGAAAAAGCGATATATGAAGAAATTGAAAAAATAAAAAAGGATGGGATCAGCGAAACAGAACTGCAAAAAATAAAAAATCAAAAGCTCATGGAATTCTATGGCCAGGTAGAAACCATCAACGGGAAGTCCAATAATATCGGCACCTACGAAGTCTTTTTTGGAGATTACAAAAAAATGTTCGACGCACCGGCCGCTTTCGATAAAGTAACTATTGAGGATGTAAAAAAAGTGGCGAATAAATATTTTTCAAAAACAACCCGGACTGTAGGTGTGTTAAAATCAAATACAGCAGAATAAATTAATAATAACGACAACGCATGAAATACATTCAGTCATTAGTAACGGTAACTGTCTTGCTTTTATTTGCCACGATACAGTTGACAGCACAGGGATACAAACTACCCCCTTATCAAAAATTCAAATTAAAGAACGGTCTTACCGTGTACCTGATGGAACAAAAGGAAGTACCGGTGATCAGTGTTTCGGTCATTCTGCCCGCAGGCGCCATTTATGATGGCAACAAGGCTGGATTGGCTTCCTTAACAGCCACTGCACTGAAACATGGTACTAAAAATTATACGAAGTCGAAATTAGATGAGGAGCTGGATTTTAATGGCGCTTCTGTCGGAACCTTTGCTTCGAAAGAGTCTGCGGGTCTTTCCGCCAAATTTGCTTCCAAAGACAAGGCTAAAATACTGGGATTGATCAAAGAAATTTTGCTGGAACCCGTATTTGATGCTTCGGAATTTGAAAAAGAAAAAAAACGATTACTGGTAACGCTGGAACAACAAAAAGAAAGTCCCCGCTCTGTTATTGCTTCGTATTTTGATAAATTCCTGTTTGGCGATCATGTGTATGGTAATGTTATCCAGGGAAAAATATCCACAGTAACTGATCTTACCGTTAACGACCTGAAAGCATTTTACAACGATAATTATTTACCGGAAGGTTCTGCTATTTCGATTGCCGGGGATTTTAATACCGCAGAAATGAAAACAATGATCAGCAACTTGTTTTCCGGTTGGAAAAAGGGAACAAAACCTCAGGTGAACCTGGCTTCAAAGCCGGTTACAACTCCCAGCGGCAACCGGGTGTTGCTGATCAATAAAGACGATGCCAAAGAAACCACTTTTTATATTGGTGCGCCCGGTATCAGCAGGAACAACCCCGACTTTGTTTCCATCGATGTCGTGAATACGTTGTTTGGTGGCCGTTTTACTTCGATGCTCAACGATGAACTCCGGGTGAACACGGGGCTTACCTACGGTGCCAGCAGCCGGTTTTCTCCCCTGAAAAATGCAGGCAGCTTCCTCATTTCGACTTTTACCGCCGGCAAAACAACAGAACCAGCTATTGATAAAGCATTGGAAGTATTAAGTAAACTGCATAGCAATGGTATAGATGAAAAATCATTGGCTTCTGCCAAAAACTATGTCAAGGGGCAGTTTCCCCCACGGTATGAAACAGCTGGCCAGTTAGCAGGGTTGATGACACAGATGTTCTGGTACAACTTCGATGAATCTTTTATCAACAATTTTGAAAAGAGTGTGGACGGACTCACTGTTGAAAAGGTAAAAGAAATTATCGCCAAATATTTTCCAAAAGATAAACTGCAATTTGTGCTCGTGGGCAAATCAGCTGACATAAAAAAGATTGCTGAAAAATACGGACCTGTAACAGAAGTGCAGATAAAAGAAGAGCCGAAAAAAGGGTTTTAAGCGGGTGATCTCTACCCCGTGTAAAAGATAGTTGAGCAACATTCCTTCCTGGGAGGTTTTTCTTTATTTTCACGTACTACTAAAAAACGGGCATGCATATTCAATTTTGGTCAATTGGTAAAAACAATGAGCCTTACGTAAAAGAAGGCGTGGAAGAATTCACCCGCCGTGTAGCCAGGTATTTCAAAGTCAGCTGGAAGATCATCCCTGGCCCTAAAAATGCAGCCACTATCAGTGAAGCGGATTTAAAAAAGAAAGAAGGTGAGATCATAAGTTCTTTATTGACTAAAGATGACTACGTCGTTGCACTGGATGAAAAAGGTAAGCAAATGAGTTCTGAGAAGCTGGCCCATTTTTTACAGGCAAGGGCCAATGATAGTAGTAAGCAGGTCATTTTTTTGATAGGTGGTGCTTTTGGTATTGATGAGGCTGTATTAAAAAGAGCAGATCATACCTGGAGTCTGTCGCAGCTGGTATTTCCACACCAGTTGGTACGTCTGATACTGGCCGAGCAGGTGTACCGGGCCTGCACGATCCTCCGAAATGAAAAGTATCATCATAGCTGATCTCCTGGCTGTCGAAGGGTCAAATCCCCTAATTTTAAAGTATGAACGACCTTTCCAATTACCCCATTACGCTGGCACTAATTGCGATCAATGTTATCATATCGCTGATAGCGATGAATAACGCCGACATGCTTTCCAAAACCATTATGTGGCCTTATGGCGTAAAACGATACAACCAGTTCTATCGTTTTATCACGAGTGGATTTATCCATAACGATTATGTACACCTGTTCTTTAACATGTTTACCCTGTTTTTTTTCGGGAAAGCAGTTGAAATATATTTTTCATTGTATGGATTGGGAGGCAATATCGCCTATATCGCTTTGTACTTTCTTGCTTTGGTCGCTTCAGACATTCCTACTTATGTAAAAAACCGGGACAATTACAATTACCAGTGCCTCGGTGCGTCCGGGGCCGTGTC
The DNA here is from genome assembly GCA_034408705.1 of Bacteroidota bacterium. Taxonomy (GTDB): domain Bacteria; phylum Bacteroidota; class Bacteroidia; order Chitinophagales; family Chitinophagaceae; genus JJ008. The sequence goes on along the minus strand of JAWXCO010000170.1, from coordinate 14,875 downwards.
AGCGATAGTATTTGCTGCTGTGGTATTCGATCCCTGGAGCAGTATCTATTTATATGGCGCATTAAAGATCTCTGCCCTTGTCTATGCGGTCCTGTATATCATTTATTGTGTGGCCATGTCGAGAAGAGGCGGAGATAATATCAACCACGATGCGCACCTTTGGGGCAGCCTCTTTGGTTTGGGCTTTACTATTGCCCTGGTTGCTGCTATGCAGCCTATCCTGTTTGAATATATCATTGAACAATTGAAAAACCCCAGCTTATTTGGAAGGGGTTAAATGCAAACGAAGTACCTGGCTGGTCAGGGGAGTAATTTTAAACCGTTCATCGATGCGATGACCAACCACCCAGATGATCCGCAGGTTACTTTCGATCACCCAGAGGTTTTCCTTTTCTGTTTTGGATAATTTCTGGTCAATAACAAAACGGTTCAGCTTCTTCTTTTTTTTCATCCCCAGCGGGTAGAAATAGTCTGCTATTTTTCGTTTGCGGAGCAAAAGCGGGAATTGAATAGCTTTTGCATCTAACGAAACCATTTCCGCTGAAGTTGATGGCTGTAGTTGAGAACTGGTGGCGATGGTTAGTTTTCCTAAAGCAAAATCAATTCCTTTATCACCTGCCTCAATGATGATAATATCGGATTCAGTTGAAGTGACCGGGCTAATGATGAACCAGTGCCGGTGTTTGATGATCCTGTAATTATTACCAGGTGCCTGAATATATTTTCCTGAATCACTGTCGGCCAGTTTTACTACTTCCTCAACCTGCTTGTCGTTAAACCCATACGGAGAAATAATTTCATAGATCAAAGCTTTGTTATGATAACCCATGAGTTGTCTGACAGGGATATGTATTTCTTTGCCTTTTAACAGGCAGAGTTTTTTTGTTAATTCCCCGATGGAGAAACGATACAGCTTTTCAATTTCGCTGAACCGGCGGATATTATCCTGTAAATTATCTTTTACCTGCGGGTAGAATTTACTGATAGCCGGGATAATCTCATTCCGGAAAAAATTACGGGTGTATTTGGACGATTGGTTGGAAGAGTCTTCCACAAATTCCAATTGATGCTCCTTTGCAAAGGCCAACAACTCCTCTTTAGAAAAATGCAGGAGCGGTCGCCGGATATACTTAATAGAAGCAGGGATACCTGTTAACCCCTGAAGACCGGTACCGCGGAAGAAATTCATCAACAGGGTTTCATTGTTGTCGTCTGCATGATGCGCAGTTAAAAGAAAGTTTCGGGTTTGAGGTTTCGGGTTAAGTATCCCGACTCCAGGCTCCCTACTCCAGACTCCTGCCTCATTATTCCTGACTATTTTCTCAAACCAGTTATATCGTAATTCCCTGGCTGCTTCCTGGGTGGATAATTTATGTTCGGTGGCATAGGCATTCGTATCAAATGATTGAACGAATACTTCAACGACATATTTTTTGCCCAGCTCTTTTACAAATGCTTCGTCCCTTTCACTCTCCTCTCCTCTTAATTTAAAATTGCAGTGGGCAATGATAAAGTCATACCCGGCCTGTTTACATAGTTCGCACAGGACAACAGAATCCACACCACCACTTACCGCAATCAGCAGTTTGTCTTTTGTTGAGAAAAGATTGCGCTGTTTTACTTCCCCAATAAATCTTTTAAGTAACGACATTTTAAAAAGTTAACTCCTCCAAGGCACCTCTCAATTCACCAAGTGCATGATTATCGCCGGCTTTTTTGGATTCTTCCATCCCTTTTTCATATACTTTAATGGCTTCGTCGACCCGCTCAGTCCGTTCCAGTAATTTGGCCAGGTGGTAGTAGCTGCCGATATAGCCAGGCTCCCTGTTTAAGATATCCTCGAATAATCCCCGGGCCTCTTCATCATTTCCCAGTTTGATATATTCCAGCGCAAGGGCATGGTGCACAAAACTGTCCAGCGGGTTGGCTTGCAAAAACTCATTTAATTTTGAGATCCGGTCCAAGGGAAAAATTCTTTTTTTTAATTCTTGTTTTTAATTGGCTTTCTTATCTTTGCTTTAGTTGCATAAACAACCTTTCCTCGCTACACTTGGAATGACAAAAATTCAGTTTTATGAAGATCTTAGTCTGTATCAGTAAAACGCCGGATACAACGGCAAAAATAGCCTTCACCGATAACAACACGAAATTCGATGTGAATGGTGTTCAGTGGATCATTAACCCTTATGATGAATGGTATGCCCTGGTGCGGGCCATTGAACTCAAGGAAGCCGACCCTTCTGGCCTTATTCATCTTGTAACAGTAGGTGCTGCCGATGCAGACCCGATCATCCGCAAAGCCCTTGCCTTAGGTGGAGATGAAGCCATCCGGGTAAACGCCGACAGTCACGATAGTTTTTATATCGCTTCGCAAATTGCAGAAGTGGCCAGACAAGGTGGTTATGACCTGGTGTTGACTGGAAAAGAGACCATTGATTACAATGGTTCTTCTATCGGTGGAATGGTTGCCGAATTACTGGACCAACCTTATATTTCCCTTGCCACCAAATTTGAACTTTCCGGAACCAAAGCCAGTATTACCCGCGAAATAGAAGGCGGTGAAGAGGTGAATGAGGTAGAACTGCCGGTAGTAGTGAGTGCACAAAAAGGAATGGCCGAAGCAAGAATACCCAATATGAGGGGGATCATGGCTGCCCGGACAAAACCATTGAGAGTGGTAGAGCCTGTAGCTGCTGATGCACTGACAACTGTTGCAGGCTTCGGTTTACCTGCAGCTAAATCAGGGGTTAAATTAGTAGCAGCAGATAATGTAGCTGAGCTCATCCGCCTTTTACACGAAGAAGCCAAAGCTTTTTAAACCAGTCCTTAAAGGGACTTAGATCAATCAGTTCTTAATTTCTGAAACATTATAAAAGAAAAAAATGATTTTGATGAGCCGAACTTCAGTATTACCCACAGGGTCCTGCGGAATATCATCGACTGTTGCCAGTTTATCCTGAAGTACCGAAGGACACTCTTCATCTTCCTGCTCTCTACACAACTAATAAATATTCGATTATGTCAGTACTTGTTTTTATTGATACCGCAGAAGGCCATGTAAAAAAATCTTCCCTCGAAGCGATTACCTATGGTGCGAAAGTGGCTGAGCAACTCGGTACAACTGCTGAAGCTGTTGTATTAGGCTCAGTAGCTGATGATCTTGCTGCATTAGGAAAATATGGAGTAAAGAAGATCCACCAGGTTGCAGGCGATTCGCTCAATCATTTCGATGCACAAGTATATACCAAGCTAATTGCGCAGGTAGCAGCAGCTGCCGGTGCTAAAGTGATCGTGTTTTCTAATAATGTGACCGGTAAAGCTGTAGCTCCCCGACTCTCCGTTCGTTTAAAAGCCGGATTGGTTTCAGGTGCCGTTGCATTACCCGATACCAGCAATGGCTTCGTGGTGAAGAAGAATGTATTTTCAGGAAAAGCCTTTGCCAATATTTCTGTTAACACTGATGTGAAGATACTTTCCCTAAGCCCCAATGCTTACCAGACCATCGAAGGTGAAGGAATGGCGGAAGTGGTAGCTTTCAATGCCACTGCCGATGCAGCAAAGGTTAAAATAATCAGCACAATCAAAGCCAGTGGCGAGGTTCCATTGACAGAAGCCGAGATCGTTGTTAGTGCCGGTCGTGGTTTAAAAGGGCCAGAAAACTGGGGTATGGTAGAAGACCTGGCAAAAACTTTACATGCGGCCACAGCCTGTAGCCGCCCGGTTGCTGACGCTCATTGGCGGCCACATAATGAGCATGTAGGACAAACCGGTTTCGCCATTGCACCCAATCTCTATATTGCCATTGGTATTTCGGGAGCGATACAGCATTTGGCCGGGGTAAACCGGAGCAAAGTCATCGTAGTGATCAATAAAGACCCCGAAGCTCCTTTCTTTAAAGCCGCTGATTATGGCATTGTAGGCGATGCTTTTGAAATTGTACCGCAAATGACGGAAGCCATAAAAAAATTAAAAGGATAGGCCTACTACTTTATTGTGCTACTTATTTAGACCACAAACCATTTGCGTTTGTGGTTTTTTATTGCAAACTTGCAGAAAGAAATCCCCTATCTATGAAAAAAATAATTGCATCCCTGGCTATAATTGGAATTTGCCTATCCCCAGCAGCACAAAAGAAAAATAAAGTAAAGGGCAAATCGGAGACGGATAAAACAGCACCCACTGACTACCAGCAAACCGAACCGGTGGCAGACACACTCACAAAATTTACCGGTGTTATTAAATACCATATGACGACGGATGACCCTTCTGAAAGGGACTCTATGTTTGTTATAGTGGGAGAAACCCGGATACGGGTCATTATGTTTTACCCCGGCTATAAAGAGAATGACATTTTCCGGGATAATATGATCGCCAATTTTACAGATAGTACTTTCCTGGTACTTGACGACAGGAAAAAAACATATAAGACAGAAAAATTAGGAACCCGGAATGCCGGCACAGAGATAACCCTGGCCAATTACCGGAAAACAGGAAAAGTGCTTAATTATCAATGCCCTGAATACAGCGGGGAAGTGATCATGAAAGATGGGGAGACCTTTCAGGCATCGGCCCTGATCAGCAAACAACACTCCTATATTGCTGTATGTGATTATAATTTTATGAATATACAGCCCGTAGTTCTGGGTTATAAAATTGTACTGGCCTGCTGGACGAAGTCATCCGATAATGAAAACACCTATATCCTGGCCTATAAAGTAGAGCCGGGCAATACTGATAGTTATTTTGATCTCACAGGGTATAAGGCTTTATAGGTAATTCACTCAACGGGATCTGAAGCAGCTTTTCAGATACAGCAGTTCAATATTCAGTTAAAAATTAAAAACACCATAAAAATCCTATTTTCTACACTCTTTTGGCATCCTTTTTTTAGCTGAAAAAGTGTAATTTCGTCCTCTTTATGAAGAAGATAGAATTGGAAATAGTAGCCTTGTCGCACAGTATTACACAAACCCATTCTTATGCAGTAGTACTGGGTGAAGTAAACGGATTGAGACGGCTTCCCATCGTGATCGGTGGATTCGAGGCGCAGGCCATTGCGGTCGCCCTGGAAAAAATGCAGCCCAGTCGTCCTCTTACCCACGATCTGATGAAAAATTTCATGACTGCCTTTGCAATAGAACTCCATGAAATTATCATCTGCGATCTGCAGGAAGGTATTTTCTATTCCAAACTGGTTTGTTCAACCCAAAATGATACAGTAGAAATAGATTCGAGAACCTCTGATGCCATCGCCCTGGCCGTACGTTTTGGTTGCCCGATTTATACTTATGAGAATATCCTGGAAAGTGCTGGCATATTAATGGAAGACACCGATGCGAAGGGCAAAAAGAAAAAAGTGAAGCAGGAAGTAATGGTAGAACAAGACCGGCCAACCGGCAATGAAGATTTGAAAACCATGACCTTAGAAGAATTAAATAACCTTTTAAATGAAGTGCTGGAAGGAGAAGATTATATAAGGGCGATTGCCATCCGGGATGAAATAAACAGTCGCAGAAAGAACAAATAACACTATTTCTGTCCCCTTCCGTTTTTGAAATTCTTCAGTGTCCATTCGCCTATGATAGTTTTTCCTAATTGTAAGATCAATCTTGGCCTCAATATTCTTCACAAAAGAAACGATGGTTACCATGACCTGGAAACGATCTTCTATCCTATTTCCATTTGCGATTCGCTGGAAATAATTGAAAATAAAAAAGCCTCCTGGAGTCCTTCATTTCCTTTTACAAGTAGTGGATTAGTTATTTCAGGTAATCCGTCTTCGAATATTTGTGTTAAGGCGTACAAATTATTAAAAAAAGATTTTCCTTCCCTGCCCAGTTTACAAATCCATCTGCACAAAGTCATTCCATCGGGTGCAGGGCTTGGCGGAGGAAGTGCTGATGCCGCTTTTGCGCTGAAAGTAATGAATGATCTTCTGGAACTACAGCTTAGCACCCAGCAACTCATTGACTATGCTGCTGAATTAGGAAGCGATTGTCCTTTTTTTATTATTAACAGACCCTGCTTTGCCACAGGCCGCGGTGAAATACTGAAAGAGATTCAGTTAGATTTGTCGGCCTACAAGATAGTTGTTGTGAACCCCGGCATACATGTGGACACCGGCAGGGCTTTTTTAAGCATTGTCCCGGGTCTGGCCGATAAACCCCTGAAAGAAATCATTACAGGGCCGCTGGAAAGATGGAAAGATGATCTTAAAAATGATTTTGAAAAGCCAACTTTCAAACAATACCCCGTTATCGTCGATATAAAAGATGCCCTGTACAGTAAAGGAGCAATCTATGCTTCAATGAGTGGCAGTGGAAGTACTGTATTTGGTATTTTCCCTAAAGAAAAAAATATAGATATATCCTTCCCGGCACACTACTTTGTAAAAGAATTATTGGGCTAAATTCAGTAACTCCTCCAGATCCAACGGCGCAGTTATCATTTGTAAGTTACCGCTCCCGTCTTTTGGCCATTCTGTGGTTGGTTTATCCCAATACAATTCCACAGCATTCTGATCCGGGTCTTCCAAATAAATAGCTTCAGAAACACCATGATCAGATGCACCTGTCAGCGGATACCGGGCATCTATCAATCTTTTTAATACGACCGCCAGGTCCTTTCGGGTAGGATATAAAATGGCGGTATGGAACAAACCTGCAGCTTTTAAAGGGGCGGGGCCGGCGTTCTTACTATGCCAGGTGTTAAGTCCAATATGATGATGATAACCACCGGCTGAAATAAAAACAGCACTGTCCCCATAGTATTGCTGCACTTCAAAGCCCAGCAAATCACGGTAAAATTTTAATGAACTTTCCAGGTCTGTCACTTTTAAATGAACATGACCGATCCTTGTACCTGCGGGAACTGTATAAGCCATATGCGTTGGAGTTTTGTTCGTTTTCTTATCCCGTTTATTTTTATTATCTTGCATCAAATTTCGGATTATCCGTTTGTATTCTAACATATCATTCTTCTTAAAAAAGAACCTCGACCTCCTCAACCATCGAGGATAGTTAAGCCATCCCGCTACTGCGGCGACAATATCCGTACACAGTATTTTCCCTTTTAACTTTTATATGCCTTTTATGCTAACCTCTATTGATATGTCAGTTACTGCACAACATTACCTTGAACTGGAAGAAAAGTTCGGCGCCCACAATTATCACCCCATACCAGTAGTACTTAATCGTGGTAAAGGGGTACATCTATGGGATGTGGATGGCAAACAGTATTATGATTTTTTAAGTGGCTATTCTGCCGTAAACCAGGGCCATTGCCACCCAAAAATTGTACAGGCGCTGATCAGCCAGGTACAACAGCTAACCCTGACAAGCCGGGCCTTTCACAGTGACCTGCTCGGAGAATATGCACAGTTCATCACTGCCTATTTTGGGTACGATAAAGTATTGCCGATGAATACGGGTGTGGAAGCCGTAGAGACCGGTATCAAATTATGCCGCAAATGGGCTTATGAAATAAAAGGCATTGCTGAAGGCAAAGCCAAAATAATTGTATGTGAAGGCAATTTTCATGGCCGCACATCCACTGTTATTTCTTTTAGCAGTGATGCAGGTTCACGGAAAAATTTTGGCCCTTATATGCCAGGCTTTGAACTAATACCCTATAATGACATAAAAGCCCTGGAAGCTGCATTGACAGATAAAAATGTAGCTGGTTTTTTAGTAGAACCCATACAGGGCGAAGCCGGAGTCCTGGTCCCGGATGATGGTTACCTGTCCAAAGCCAAAGCGCTTTGTGACGCTGCCAATGTTTTATTTATTGCGGATGAAATTCAAACAGGGTTGGCGAGGACGGGTAAGTTGCTTGCCTGCGACCACGAAAAAGTAAGGCCTGATATTTTATTATTGGGTAAAGCCCTTAGCGGAGGAATGCTCCCGGTAAGCGCCGTGCTGTGCGATGACGAGATCATGATGACTATTAAACCGGGTGAACATGGTTCTACATATGGTGGCAATCCATTAGCCTGCAAAGTTGCTATAGCATCATTGGAAGTTATAAAAGATGAGCAGATGGCTGCGAATGCCGCCGCTATGGGAGAATTACTTCGCAAAGGATTAAAAGATCTTCACTCACCACATATCGCCCTGATCAGGGGTAAAGGATTATTAAATGCCATGGTTATTGAACATCCCGATAAAGAAGCGGGATGGGAACTCTGCCTGCAGTTAAAAGAAAACGGTTTGCTGGCTAAGCCCACACATGGAGACAAGATTCGCTTCGCTCCTCCCCTGGTGATCACTGAACAGCAAGTGATGGAATGTGTGGAGATAATTAATAAAAGCTTGTCTGCCCTTTAAGCTGCAAACCTACGATGGTCGCATTACCTCTTAAATACGATAGCCACCAAAAGGTGGCTATCGATCATTCTGGTTATGGTTCTTATACAAATTCTTCCTTTGCAGTCTTGCTGTAATCATCAATCAGTTTTCGTTGTAAGTCAAACGGCAATGCTTCATACGCTAAAAAACTCATTTTAAACTTGGCCCTTCCCTGCGATATAGAGCGGATGGATGATGAGTAGTTATCCATTTCAGCCAGCGGTACTCTGGCGATTATTTTTTGAAAATGGCCTTCACTATCGATTCCTTCCACTACCGCCCGGCGGCTTTGGAGGTCTCCCATTACAGCACCGGTCAGGTCATCGGGACAAAGCACTTCTACCTGATAAATGGGTTCGAGTATTTGCGGGTCGGCTTGCTGGAAGGCCTGGCGAAAAGCTTGCAATCCTGCAATTTTAAACGAGATGTCATTACTGTCTACCGCATGCATTTTTCCATCATACACTGATACCCGGATATCCCTTGCATAAGAACCGGTAAGTGGGCCATTGTGCATTTTTTCCATTACTCCTTTCAGGATTGATGGAAGGAATCTCGCTTCGATTGCACCACCAACAATACAATTATAAAAAACCAATTTACCACCCCAATCCAGTTCGTGGGTATCACGTCCTCTCACGTTAAGATCAGCAGGTTCCGGCATACCTTCATACCAGGGCTCGATCCTCAGAAACACTTCTCCAAACTGGCCGGAGCCACCACTTTGCTTTTTATGGCGATAGTTTGCTTCGGCCATCCGGCGGATCGTCTCACGGTAGGCTATCTTCGGTTTTACAAATTTCACATCCAATTTATGCTGGCGTTCTATTTTCCATTTCGCTACTGCCAGGTGCATATCTCCCAGGCAATGGATTAGTGTTTGCTTCAACTCGGGCGACACTTCTACCAGCAGGGTCGGATCTTCTTCCCGTAGCTGGTGAAGCGCCAGTGATAATTTTTCTTCTTCACCCTTTTTCAGGCTCTCAATGGCCACGGTCATATTATGAGAAGGAAATTCAGTGGGAGGCAGTTCATAATTTTTACCCTTCGCATGCAATGTATTATTAATATGGGTGTTTTTCAGTTTTAGCGTAGCGCCGATATCACCTGCCACCAGTTCATGAATAGCCGTTCTTTTATTTCCTTCTACCAGGAAAAGCTGGTTGATCTTCTCCGTTACACCGGTTACTTCATTTTCCAGTTCCATACCCAGTTTCACGGTACCCGCATACACTTTAAAGAAGGACATTTCGCCCAGATGTGGTTCGGAAATTTTTTTGTAAATAAAAACACAGGCAGGTCCACTGGCATCGCAGGTTATTTTTTCACCACCCTTTGTTGTTTGGGGAACCATTTCATTGGCACTGGGGCATACATTATCAATAAAACCCATTAAGCGGCCACTTCCCATATTCCTTTCTGCTGATAAGCAAAATAAAGGAAACAGGTCGTGGGCTATCATAGCTTTTTTTAATCCTTCCTTCATCTCATCCTCATCCAACTCCCCTTTATCAAAATATTTTTCCATCAGCGATTCATCATTACTGGCGATCGCTTCGATCAGTTCTTTATGCAGGTCTTCTGTTTTTGCTTTCTCCTCATCGGGTATGGACAGTTTTTCCGGTTTGCCACCGGCATCATTGAATTTATACATTGTCATCCGCAGCACATCAATGATCTCGTGGAAACCCGCACCTACCTGTCGGGGATATTGCACTACAACTACTTTATTACCGAAATGGGCTTTGGCTTCCCGTACGGTCCTGTCAAAATCTGCATTATCATCATCTAATTTATTCACCGCAAAGATCATCGGGGTCTTAAATCGTTCGGTATAGTCCCAAATGATATCGGTACCCACTTCTACTCCCATCATTGCATTCAGCAACATGACACCGGTGTCGGCCACCCGCAGGGCTGATATCACTTCTCCTACAAAATCATCATAGCCCGGCGTATCAATGATATTGATTTTATATCCTCTCCATTTTGTGTGCAACAGCTTACTGAAAATCGAGTTACCCCGTTCCTGTTCCAGTTCATGATAATCTCCGGTAGTTGTTCTTTCGGCAATACTGCCCCGGCGATTGATCAGTCCGGCTTCGAAGAGCATGCATTCCGCTAAGGTTGTCTTACCCGATCCGGCATGGCCGAGCAAGACAATATTTTTTACGTGTGAGGTATCAAATTCAGGCATGGCAATCTGTTTTAGAAATGAAGAAATCGTTTGTCGTTGAATTTAATGGGGAGACAAGACAAATTTTCAAATAAGCACAGATTGTTATTTGTATAAAGCAAAAAGGGAAATACTACTTTATATTTCTAATTATTTATTGGGATGGCTACGTTCGGTTTAAAAAATCGTTGAACTCTGAACGGAGTTCCTGCAATGTTTGCTCCAGGGATTGATACTCATTAAACAACGCTTCATGGCTGGCATAACTGTCTTCATTGGCAGAGCCGTTAAAAGCGATCTTTTCAAAGTTTATTTTTCGGTCATGCGCTTTGATTGATTGCTTGAGATCGTGAATGTTGATGAGTTGGATGTGAAACTGGTTGTGGAGATGTTCAACCTGCAGAAGTTGTTCTTTGGAGAGTGGCTGGCCGGCTACCTGCCGGAGTCGGGCTTCGTCGTTAGTGAATTCTTCACGATAATTACGAAGCTTTTCTCTCCAGACGTTACACTCCCCGGAGAGCTGTGAGATGTCTACCTGAACCATGGCATTAAAGATTTTGAGCCTGTGAACTGTACACGTACAGTATCGGACAGACGGGGTTAAAAAATAAAAAACTTATTTTTTCCCTTGGGTGCCGGATTAACTGAGGGGGGTTATTGATCAGCAGTAAATTAAGACAGTTTTTGGGAAAAACAAATAAAGCCGGAGGTATTTTTTCAACAGGTTGATACCCTTATTACCTTTTCAGAATAAAAATGATTTTGAGACCAAAAGGCAGAATGGGAAGGTTTACCCTATCCCTGTCAGTATTAGAGGTAAAATTTCTTAGGGGTGGGTTCAAAAAGGACCCTCCTACGGGCAGATCAGTTTCTGTAAACCGCTGTATTTTGGCCCCCAAACCTGTATAGAATTCAAAGAGTAGCTGATCGCTTTTGACAAAAGGAAATGGCGCCATCAGGCCAATTTTGAGCAAGCCTCCAGTTTCTTTTTTCACTTCCGTATATATCGACTGTTGAAAATAATCACACTGCCCGTTCTGGCAATTGATACCAAACTCTGCCTCTCTTTCAGTTTTTACATTTTTGTAATGAAATTCCGGGGCAATAAAAAAATCTACCATTTTTTTTCTCCGGTTAGTAAAATGATACTTAATATCAGTCCGGATCTTCCATCCTTTGGGAAATATTTTTTCCTCCCTGTCAATATCAAAGCCATTGTAAAAGATCCAGGTGGGTTCTATGGCAACTGAAAAATGGTCGCTCCAGCGGTAACCCAACCCCAGCATGATACCCGCATCGTGGTCCAGGTAGGAAGTAAGGCTGGTACGAAGGTTCAATTCCGGGTAAGAGAATTCCCGAACCGCTTTATGATCCTGAGCAGGTGCAGAAAAAGAAATAGATAAAGCCAGTACAAAAGTCAGATACGGAACAAACTTCTTCATCGGCTAGTTTAATATCCTTGAAAGAAATACAGGTTGATGACGGGTAGAAATGTCATACAGGACAATGCCGGTAGCCACCTGACAGATCAATATATTGCCGTATGGTATCACATCGTAGAAAGTTTCCCCTTGTATGGTTCTCAATAACTGGGGAGCATAGGTATTCCTGATATTATACACATTCAAACCGAAAGTTCCATCGCATACATACAAAGCACTATCGCTAATGCCAAGTCCGTGCGGACCATTGAGCGGCAATGTTTGTTTCAAAAGAGGTTTAGTGATATCTTTTATATCATAGACCACGAGCTGGCTTCCGCCCCCGCCACAGGGACCGGATGAGTTTAGTGTGGCATAGGCTGTGCTGTCTTTTGCTACTACCGGGTCACAGCTCATACGAACAATATAATCAGCTTGTGCCAGCTTCACCGGTCGTTGTGGATCAGTCAGCGAAAAAATATGCATTGCAAAAGAAGATCCAATAAATAATTTATCCTGGTAAGGAAAAATGGTTTCGATATTTATTCCAACATTGGTCGTTGATTTCAACACCGGCGCCGCTCCGGTATTGGAAATGTCAAATGCTTTCAGGCTTGTATTGTCTACTACATACAGAAAATTACCAATGATCGTAAACCGGGCGGTAGAACCTCCGGCCCCTGTTGAAGAAGGCCCGCCGGTGGCACTCTCCTTATTGCAGCGGGTGAACAATAAAAGGAACGATATCAGGATGATCATGCTTTTTTTCATAGCTATTACCTCCGGCATTTTGCGTTATTAATAGTTTTCAGTTCCCAGCCGATCACAATTCCTTTTTTAGGATCCGGGCATTCAAAATAAATCATGGTAGTAGCATTGGGTTTAGGGGGATATTGCAGGGCCAGGTCCGGGAACACATCCGCTGTACGGGCCACTTCCCTTACATTGTTCAGATCAGTTGCATTGATCACTACCAGGTCACTGAAATTATTGGTGTAAATAAGCCCATTCTTTACAGACACTTCCTTGCACAAAAAAGACCGGATAAAACCTAATTTTTGCGGGGCTGAAGGATTCGCTGCGTTTATAACATGAATGCCACTATCCTGTTCTACCTGGTAGATCAGGTTGCCCAGCGTGTAAATTTTCCCCGTCTTAATGGTAGGCCGGGTGGCGCCGGCAGTTATTGCTTTGATACTGCCTGTATTCGTTGTGTAAATAGGTACCCAGGCATTCCGGCTTTCAGGTTCCGAACCGGGGGTTCGGTTACAAGCGGATAAAAAAAGGACCACTGACAGTATCAAAAGGGTATTCGATCTCATAAAGCTGGTTTTACTGACAACTGACTTCCGGCAAAGTAAATAGTTTAAACGGAGAAAAATTATATTAAGTTGCCCTTTTGTTTTAAATTCTCCACGTTAGAGCATTGCTTTATAAGAAAAAGGCCCATAAGAGAATGAGCCTTTTTAAAACAATAAAATATAATTTACTATGTTTTAGTGCCGTCTTACTTTCACTTTAGTAGCCTTATTCCCTCTTGGGCCGGTAACAGTTGTTTTTTTCACGGTGGTTGTCTTGCCTCTTGGCCCGCTTACCGAGGTTCTGGACCTGGTAACTCTGAAGTTATTTACAGAGGCCGAATGGCGGTTTTTAACTACTATAGAAGAGGACCTGAAGGGGGTATAAATCCTATGAGCATTAACTACCCGGTGTGTACGCACCACTACGAAACTCCTGTGGTAATTTGAACGAAATGGATGCCAAACACTCCATCCAAAAGGCCTCCAGGGTTTCCACCAGCCGGGATAATAATTCCATCTCCAGGGAGAATACCAGGGTTTGTAAAATGGAGTATATACAAACCTTACGGAAGGCCAAAGCCAAACATTTATAACAAAGCAAGGAACATTATCATTAAAATTTACATTAGGGCCACTCAGGTTGCTGTTATTATTATCATTATAAAAGGAACCATCATTTCCACCTCCATCTGGTTCTATTATTACCTGCTCGCCATAAATATCTTCATCACCAATTATTTGAATAACGGCAGTTTCTTTTCCGGTCTTCTCCAATTCTATTACAGCTACGTCCTGATTTTCTGTTGCTGAAACAGCCACCTGCAAAACAAAAACATGTACATCATTCTCCATTTTGCCAACTACCCGTATATAATCAATATCATCATCGCCATCCAGGTCAAGGTTATTAACATGATTACCCTCAGTATTGATTGCTTTTTCAAAATCTTCCGGTGAGGCGGCATTTTGAAACCTTTGGAGAGCTCCCTGCAAATCAAAATTGTCGCCGGGAAGGCCGGTAGAGTCTTCGCCGGGGTTATTTTGTGCATTCGCTGTTGTGGCCATTAAAACAGCGAACACAAAAAAAGATAGAAAATAATTCATTGTTTTCATAAATAAGTTTTTTATGAGACACTCTAACTGGCCAATTGTTTAATTAAGACCTGACTTTTACTTTTAAATTGAATTGCCCGGTAGTTACTCCGGCAGGTACTGATACTCCAATTAAAATATTGTAATTTTCTGTACCGGGGTTTTGAAAACTGACTTTTCGTTCACTTGTTTGCACTCTATTTTTCCAATTGCCATCCCATTTATGGTCGGCCTCGCAGGTAATACAGCTACCAAGCTCAGGTACCAGGTTATAGTCGGCTGCTCCAATACGATAAGCGTAAATACTTAAATCCCCATTGGCATCAGTTGGTGTTACACTGATAAACATTTCGCAGCGGGGAGGCATCGTTACAGCAAAAAATACATGGTTTCCTTTAAACTTACTGGCCTGAGTACCGGGAAAACAGGCATTGGAACTGCTCCAGGCCCAGCTAAGATCTTTCATTAAAGAGCCTTTTGCTAAATCTCCCTGTACTACTACTACAGAATCTTTTTCATCCATACTAATGACTGCAACGT
>JAWXCO010000169.1:0-10248 GCA_034408705.1 Bacteroidota bacterium | reverse complement strand
TTAATACAGGTAGCTGACACAACGCAACTAAATTACCCGCTACAGGGTATTGGCAGGCCGGCCCTATTGTTATAACTTTCTGCATTAATTTACAATGCAACTAAACCATTTATTTCCCCGACCGTTATTTCCCACGCTTTCACCACTAAATATTAAGTTATGAAACTGAAATTCTTGTTCCTGCTTTTGATCCTGGCAGCTACTGAAATGCAGGCCCAAACCAAAAAGCTTGCACTCATTTTCGCCATTGGCAATTACCCTGAATCAGGCGGATGGTCGGGTATTTCAAGCCTGAGCGATGTGCCGTACATAAAGGCAGCCCTTCAAAAGCAGGGTTTTGAAGATATTAATGTTGTACAGGATGCCGCTGCTACCAAAGCCGGCATCACAAAAGCCATGGAAGCCCTGATCGCAAAGGCACAAAGAGGTGATGTAGTGGTGATTCATTTCTCTTCACATGGAGAACAGGTAGCCGATAATAATAAGGATGAAACAGACGGTTTTGATGAGACCATTGTATCATATGATGCTATTCATCCCCGGTTATCAACCAGCTTTGAAAAAGACCAGGCCAATTACTTCCGGGACGATGAATTTGGTGCATTGATCAGCCAACTCCGGGGCAAACTCGGTAAAGATGGCGATGTGGTGGTATTTATGGATGCGTGCCATTCAGGGAGTGGCACACGTGGAGCAGCTAAAGTAAGGGGTGGTCAACCTCCTTTTGTTCCCGGTGGATTTGATATGTCACAGTTTCAGCCAATTGATACGGCGGGGGTATTTAAAGAAGCTCCAACTGCCAATACAGGAATTGATGCTGGAGTTGGTATGGCCACTTATGTAGTTATTTCAGCCGCCCGGGCCGAGGAATTAAATTCTGAGACCAAAGACGATGCAGGTAAAGGTGTTGGATCACTAACCTATGCCATCAGTAAAGCGTTTGAAAATCTCGATACGAAAACCAGTTATCGTTCTCTCTTTTCGAAAATATTGGGTATCATGAACAGTAAAGTACCCAAACAAAACCCGGTACTGGAAGGGAATGGTATTGACAGGTCATTATTCGGGGGACAATTCGTACCACAAAAATCTTATGTAGAGATCAGCAAACTGGCTGGAAAACTTATCAGTGTTAAATCCGGCTTATTATCCGGATTAGATATAGGAGCCAAAGTGGAAGTATATCCAGCCGGAACCAATGATCCGGAAAAGGCAAAAGCCAGTTTGATCGCATCCGGAAAAGTTACAAAAGCCAGTAATTATGCTTCTGATATTACATTGGATAAAGTTCCCGCCATTAAATTACCGGCTGATGCCTGGGTATTTGTTACCATGCCGGTTTTTAAAATTAGCCCGATTGTTATCCAGGTAGAAACAACGAAATCAAGAGGTGCAGAA
Organism: Bacteroidota bacterium; assembly: GCA_034408705.1. Classification (GTDB taxonomy): domain Bacteria; phylum Bacteroidota; class Bacteroidia; order Chitinophagales; family Chitinophagaceae; genus JJ008. Next base: position 8,850 of record JAWXCO010000169.1, on the reverse strand, counting down.
AAAGTTCCTGTGTTTGAAGAATCGGATGTTCTTCGTATAAAAAATGGCCTGAAGGATATGCCCCTGGCCAGTTTCAAAGGAGCAGCTGAATTACTCCTCGTAAAAGGTGATGTAGTCGACTCATTGAAAATAGCATCTAACGGCTTTGTGTACAATACAGTCAGCCAGACCGATATCAGTGAATTAAAAGATGCGATTCAAAACTATGCACAGTATAAACTGTTACAGAATGAAATAAAAAACCCGGAGATGAAGTTTGAAGTTAAACTGGTACCGATCATCAATGGTAAAGCCGATACGGCCAATATCGATTTAAAAATGGTAAACGGTATCCTGGAGTTCAATCAATCTGACTCTGTAGCTCTTTGGGTATCAAATAACAGCAGCCGCCCCATCTATTTTAATATCCTTGATATGCAGCCCGACGGAGTCATTAACCCGGTGGCCCCTAATGCAGCCAACAGTATCTATTCACGTGATTTAAAAGTTGACCGGGGTGTTTCAGGTTTTATCCTGAAAGACTATTTTCTGACGATTAGTCCTCCTTACGGTATGGAAGTGTTTAAAGTATTTGTTTCTTTCGATGAAATAAACATGGAAATGATCGCCACTACCCGGGGTGCCAATGCAAGAGGAAACCTGAACAGCTTCGAAGGGCTGGTCAAAAAATCCTTTGGCGCTACCCGGGGTGCGACTGGAAATGTAAAAGCGTCGGAAGGTGCCACATTTAATATTCCCTTTCGGATCGTGGAAAAGTAAGCTTAAGAAAAATTGGACGATAAAAATAAGCATGGTAGAAACAGGAATCTGTTGAGTGTTCCTGTTTTTCTTTACTGTCTAAAAACAGGTTACAGCCATAACAGGAACATCCTGGCTATAACCGGTAATTGGTAAAGCGATATTTAAAAAAAATCAAATGAGTCCGTTGAGAAATGCAGGTTTTTTTTTAGTACTGTTACTGAGTTTGGCTACAACAGCACAGGTGCCCAAACTGATCCAGCCTGAAGGACATATCAGCGGTATTGATATGCTCGAATATAGCCCCGATGGAAAATACATCGTGACAGCCTCCCGAAGCCGTGACGACCGTATTGCCAGAGTATGGGAAGTGGCATCGGGGAAATTGGTCTATAATCTTTCCGAGCACATGAGCCAAATAAGGAAAGTCCAGTTTAGTGCAGATGGTCAGTATATTTTAACCCACGCTATTGTACCTTATTTATGGGATTTTAAAACAGGCACACTGGTTACCCTCGTAGATTCTGTCAGGGTAGCCGATATCTCATTCAGCCCCGACGGGAAATCCATCGTCTATTCAAGAGAAGAAGAGGATTCACTGGTTATATGGGATGTGGCATCAAGGTCCAGGATAAAACTGATCGGAAGCAGCAATGAGTACGATAATATCAGCTATAGCAATGATGGAAAAAAACTGGTTAGTTATATTTATTTTGGAGGGGATAGTGGTGATTCCTCAACTATACAGGTCTGGGACATTGCCAGCGGCAGTAAAATAATTGAACAAACCTGCGAACGAGGATCTTTTAAAAAGGCCAGCTTTAGCCATAGCAATAAGATGGTAGCCGTCAATACAACCGCCCAAATTTACTTGTTCGATCTTGAAAAGGGTAGCAGGATAACGCTCTTTGAGTATGACCTGAAAGATACGGATCACGCAGTTTTTAGTGCCGGCGACGATAAGTTGATTTATACCTATAAAAACACCGTGCATGTTTGGAGCATCCGGGATGATTCAATGGTAGTGGAAACTGAAGAAAGAGATGTCTGGTTAACGGCGATGACATTGTCGCCGGATAGTATGAGCCTGATCGCAATAGATAATGAAGGGTTTCTTCTCGTCTATGACAGCAAAACGGGCGAAAAAAAATTGGAGAAAAGAGTGCATCCGGCTACTGCAAATGGATTGACCATCAGCCCCGATGGCAAACAACTGGCAACCTTCAGTTATGATAACACGGTTTCAATTTTACGAACGGGAGATTTTGGTTTACAACGCAGCATCACAGGTTCTGGTAGCGGGTTAAGGAAAGTACTCTTTACTTCCGATAGTACCAGGATGATTGCAGCAGATAATAATTACCGGATACGAATAACCGAAGTGGCTTCCGGGAAATTACTTCATACCTTATCTGGCCACAGCAACGAAATTGCCGATTTTCAGATAACTCCTGATAGCAAAATCTTAATTAGTAACGGATACGATTCCTCTTTGCGTATATGGGATATTGAAACGGCCCGGGAGCTTTATTCCATAAGAGCCACCAGCTATCATTTTTATAATTTCGCTATTCATCCATCAAGTAGTTCTTTTGTAGCCTGGGAGGCGCTGGATAACAAAATATCTTTTTGGGACCTGGAAAGCGGTAAACTCAAAGCAACACAGACTGTAACGTCAACCAGTTACACGGCTCATGCTATGCAGTATTCTCCGGATGGGAAATATTTATTACTGAACGAAGGCGGAGATTTGCAGGTAAGAGATGGCTTAACAGGTAAATTGATAAAAAACTTACCAGGGTCTAAATCGGCGATTACAAAAATAGATGTTAGTGCAGATAGCAGGCTGGTGGCAGCGGTAGCTGATTCGATCGTCACTGTTTGGGACATCGCTACCGCAAAAAAAATGATCAGCCAGAAAGGCATTACAGCGCCCTATTATAATAAGTCCCTGGCCGCTCCTTCACATAATGCAGTTCAGTTCAGCCCTGACGGGAAACAGCTTGTAGCAGGTTCAGACGATGCAACGGCCAAAATTTTTGATGTTAAAACGGGTAAGCAAACAATGATGTTGGATAGTGTTCATTACCGTAGCATTGTGAATGTATTTTTCACCAGCGATGGAAAGAAAATTATAACACTCGGAAAGGAAGGGTTTGCCACTATCTGGGATGCAGCAACCGGAGATCCTTTGCGGGCTATTGGCAGTTTTTCTGAAGATATCGCTGACATAGATTTGCATCCTGACAATCGCTACCTGGTAATGGCGGCCGGCAGTAGCCTGGGTCTTTATAATATTGACAGCAGAGCTTTATTATACAAAACATTTTTTGTAAACGACAGGGACTGGTTGGTGGTAGATTCTGCTCAAAGGTATGACGGTACAGAAGGGGCCCGTAAACTTTTATATTTTACCTGTGGTACGGAGATCATTGAACTCGATCAGTTAAAAGACCAGTTATGGGTGCCTGACCTGGGAGCAAGAATAACCAAGCAGGAAACTATCAGCAGTAAGTCATTGAAGGAGCTTGATATTTGCGGGCTCACGCCGCAAATTGAAAATCGTTCCGTTTCAACGGGCTATCATTATATTATCACACCCCGTCGTGGTGGACTGGGCGAAACGATCCTGCTGGTAAATGGAATTGAGGTACGCAGATACAACAGTTCTCAACTGGAGAAGAACGGCAACTCCTATGAATTAAAAATCAGTAAAGATGACCTGAAAGATTTATTGATCGACGGCCGGGAAAATTCGGTTATTGTAAAAGCCTATACGAATGGGAATAGCATTTCATCCCGCGGGGTTATTATTAATGAAGACAAGACCAAAATGGCTGCAGCCGCACCCAATCTCTATGCGGTGATGGTGGGCATCAGTGATTATAAAGGGAATGAGCTGGATCTGAAGTATGCCGCCAAAGATGCCACGGATATCTCTGCAACGCTGGGTAATGCAGCCCGGAAATTATTGAACACTGACGGGAAAGAGCATGTTTTTATGTATAACTTAACTACGGCCGCTGACCGGTATCTTTTACCGGAAAAAAATAGTATTAAAAAAACATTGGAAGAGATTGGTAAAAAAGCAACAGCCAATGATATACTCCTTTTGTTTTTTGCCGGGCACGGCGTAATGGAAGGGGAGAAGAAGCAGTTTTATTTTCTTACTGCTGATGCTTCAAAAACATCAGCAGCTGAAGCGGTAAAAGATGTAGGTATCAGTACCGCCGAACTCACCGAATGGATAAAACCACAAACCATCAAAGCCCAAAAAAGGATATTGATCTTTGATGCCTGCAACAGTGGCCAGGCTATCAAGGATTTTGTACAGTTGGGAAACGGGGATCAAAATTACCTGGCTGCCCGTAATGATGATAAGGCCCAGCAGGTAAAAGCCATTGATAAACTGAATGAAAAATCCGGTTTGTTCATTTTATCGGCTTCTGCCAGTAACCAGAATGCCTATGAAATGGGAAGGTATTCGCAGGGCTTGCTGACCTACTCTCTATTAAAAGCCATTAAACAGCAACCGGATATTTTAGATGATGGCAAGTATTTAGATGTTAGTCGTTGGTTTAATGCAGCAGAAAAAACCGTGACCGAATTATCAAAAGAAAGCGGTGCCCGCCAGGAGCCGCAAATTGTTACCAATACTAATTTCAGTATCGGGATCGTAGATGATGAAGTAATGGCAAAGATCAACTTGCCCCAGGAAAAACCTTTATTTGCGGCCAGCAATTTTCAAAACAACGATGAGGCAGTGGCCGATGATGACCTCGAATTAAGTAAAATGATCAACCTGCAATTAAGCGATATAGCAACCAGGGGCACTGACAGCAGGATTGTATATGTTACGGCCACCAATTCTCCCGATGCATTTACGTTGAGTGGACGGTATGAAATAAAAGGTACTGCCATTACAGTGAAAGTGAATATCAAACAGAAAAAGGAAATCAAATACCGGTTTGAAGTTAATGGCACAACAACTAAACTGGGTGAACTGGCAGTGGAAGTGGCCGCTAAGGCTGCCGGAATGGTGAAATAAAGAAAACTATTTACCGGCTTTGAAAATTTCATCAGCACATTTAAGTAAATAGACGTAAAATAGGTGATTTTTTGGGGAGGGATAAAGCAAAAACCTCCTTTGCGCAAGCTTCGGAGGGTAAGGCGGAGAGAGAGGGATTCGAACCCCCGGACCTTGTGAGTCAACGGTTTTCAAGACCGCCGCATTAGACCGCTCTGCCATCTCTCCGGGTGCAAAATAAACGTCTCAACACCTATCTTCCAAATAATAATCCTGCATCAACTAATTTCGCAGTAAACCATTTTCATTGAAGCACTTAAAAGCGCTGAATAAATATTTCTGGAAATACCGTATCCGCCTCGGAATAGGGATCGTGTTTGTTTTCCTGTCCAACTATTTTAACGTACTCTCACCACAGGTTACCGGCTTTGTTATTGATTTTGTTCAGCAGTTGTTCCCTGGTTACCAGGCTCCCAGCAATCCTCCCCGCTATGATGCCCTGGTCAATGCAATAACCGGCTGGATAACCGGTCCGGGTCATGGCTGGTTGAAAATAGTGGCACTCTGTGGTATAACTATTTTGCTGCTGGCACTCGTAAGGGGTTTCTTTTTGTTCCTGATGCGGCAAACGATTATCGTCATGAGCCGCCACATTGAGTACGATCAGAAGAATGAGATATATAATCATTACCAGCAATTGGATACGGCTTTTTATAAAACACATAGTACCGGCGACCTGATGAACCGGATCGCCGAAGATGTGAGCCGTGTTCGCCAGTTTACCGGCCCGGCCATTATGTACCTGGCCAACCTGGTAGCTATTATTTCACTCAGTGTATTTTTTATGGTGAAAAGAGATGCGGAACTAACCTTGTACGTACTGGCACCATTACCCATTTTGGCTATTACCATTTATTTTGTCAATAACACGATCAACAAAAAAAGCGAACAGATACTGGAGTCCTTGTCAAACCTTACTACCAATGCCCAGGAATCTTACTCCGGCATACGGGTCATCAAATCCTTTGTACAGGAAAAAGCCATGCTGGGCTTTTTTACAAAGAATAGCGAAGAGTATAAAAAAAATGCCATTGGCCTTGCTAAAGTAGAGGCGATTTATTTTCCTTCTATTACTTTCCTGATCGGTTTAAGCACTTTGTTAACCATAATGATCGGCGGGTTGCACCATATTGCCAACCCCGAAAAGACCAACCTGGCTACTATTGTGGAGTTTGTCATGTATGTGAATATGCTGACCTTCCCGGTGAGTGCAATTGGTCTTACAGCCAGTATGATACAACGGGCGGCGGCCTCACAAAAAAGGATCAATGAATTCCTGGAGACACCCTCTTCTATTCAAAATCCGGCTAAAGTCTTGCAACAAAACCTTCAGGGCAATATCAGTTTTGACAATGTCAGTTTCACCTACCCGCATACCGGTATCCGGGCATTGAAAAATTTTACATTGGAAATAAAGAAAGGGGAGAAGGTGGCTATTGTGGGAAGGACCGGCAGCGGCAAATCCACGATCGCTCAATTACTTCTCCGGATGTATGATGTGACGGAGGGAAAAATCGAATTGGATAAAACCAATATCCGGGAATTTAATTACAGAACACTCCGGCAACAAGTCAGTTATGTGCCACAGGATGTTTTTTTGTTTAGTGAAACAGTCGAAAATAATATCGGCTTTGGGTTGGATAGTACGAATAGGGAAGCAGTTGAGAAAGCGGCTAAACAGGCAAGTGTAGAAAAGGAGATCACCGGTTTTACACGGGATTACGAAACAATGATCGGGGAGAGGGGAGTTACTCTGAGCGGCGGGCAAAAGCAAAGGATATCCATTGCCCGGGCATTGATCAAGGACCCGAACCTGGTCATTTTTGATGATTGCCTTAGTGCTGTGGATGCCCGAACGGAAAAAGAGATAATCGGAAACCTGAATGAATACCTGCAGGACAAAACAGCCATTATCATTACACACCGGATATTTTCCCTTTTCAGTTTTGACAAAATAGTGGTAATGGAGGATGGGGGCATTGTGGAAGAGGGCACCCACCAGCAATTGCTAGCCAGGAATGGTTACTATGCCGGTTTGTATGCCCGGCAACAACAGCAGGAGAACAGCAGCGCATCCTGAATTGGGTGGTCCGCTTGTCTAACAGGTGCCTGGCTTCCGGTGCCGACTTCCGGTAGTGTCTCAGTTTCAAATTTTCTGAACCACAGAGACACAGAGACCACCAAGCAGCACAGAGAAACTCTGTGAACCTCCCTGTTTCCCGTGTCTCTGTGGTTTATCTTCCATACCACAGCAATTCAAACTGAGACACTACCCGACTTCCGGATCAATTTGGCCGTTTCAAAAACATCTCTATATTTGTGACTTCTTCGCAGAACCCTGCGGGCTAAACCAAAGCAATTCCTTAACTGCTAAAAACTTACAACAGTGGCGTACGAGAATAATGACAAGAAAATGGAGAGCATTTACAGTAAACGCATCCGTGCCGGTAAAAGAAGAACTTATTTCTTCGATGTAAGAGCTACCCGTGGCAATGATTATTATCTTACAATTACGGAAAGCCGTAAACGTTTTGATGATAATGGGTATGACCGGCACAAGATTTTCCTTTACAAAGAAGACTTTAATAAATTTATAAAAGCGCTGGGGGAGGCTGTTGACTATGTAAAAACAGACCTGATGCCTGACTTCGATTTTGATGCATTTAACCATGATGAGAATCCTGATGAAATGAATCATACGAACGGCACCAGTGAAACAGAGGGTGCTGAATCTACCCTTCCAAATGTTGTTGAAGAAACAACGGCAGTACTTGCAGAAAAAACCGAAGAAACTGCTCCAACAGCCACTGTGAATATAGCAGCGGCAGCGGATAATAATAACGAGGAAGTTGATAAATGGTAATAGCCCCTCCACTATTACATTATTTTTAATCCAACATATTACTTGTACCTGCCCCTGAAAGGCAGGTATTTTTATACCGGGAGCTCTTATTTTTCGACAGGCCGACAGGGTGTATTAAACCAATTATCGGCCCCCGGAGAAGTTTTTCAGGTGTGGGCATAATTTTTTCATTAAATAATCCCAAAAAAATTATCTTAGGGCTCGGATTATGGACTTTACCGGTTTTGCCGGTACAAATCATTCATTTAAAATCTTAATTATGCAAGCAAACTTTACGCTAAAAAAAATCGGAAATTTTTTCAATCTTATTCCGTTACTTATTATCATATTTTCCCTCATTTCAGGCAATATAAATGCCCAAACAATCTCCACCACCGGTTTTACTAACAACAACCAAAACGCTGTTGTTACCTTTAATTTCAAGAACAATAACGCCACTGGTGTAATAATTACAGGGATTTCCAGTATTTGTGCTATTACAGGATCAACAAACGTATCAGCCTATTTTAAAACAACGGCTATCAACGGTCTTCCTGGCGCCATTAGTGCAGGAAATGGCTGGACACAGTTTGGATCTGCAACTATTGCAGGGATCGGTAATACCACAACTACCACTACACAACCTTTTATGACAGGCTTATCATTGCTGGTTCCGCCCGGTGCTACTTATGGTATTGCGGTGCAGGCCATTGATAATCCTGTTGTAAATAATTTTAATCTTCGGTACAGCACCATAGCTCCCGGTACGTATACTTTTAGTGCAGGAGGTTGTGATATCATTGCCGGAACAAATATTTCATATGGCGGAACTGCTGTTCCTGCCGCTCCTACATTTACCCCAAGAGGATTTTTGGGTACCGTTACATTTATACCAGCTATACCTCCCCCACCTTGTGCAGGCACACCAATTCCAGGGAATACATTAAGTACCGCTAACCCTGCTTGTCCAAATATTAATTTTACTTTATCTACACAGGTTACACCTGCTTCAGGGCTAACATACCAATGGCAATCAGGTCCTTCAGCCGCTGGTCCATGGACAAATATGGGCACAGCTCCTTCGCAAACAACCTCACAAACAGTGGCTACCTTCTATAGGGCTATTGTTACTTGTGGTGCCAATAGTGCTACTTCAACACCTTTACAGGTTATAATGAACAAC
>JAWXCO010000168.1:0-7776 GCA_034408705.1 Bacteroidota bacterium | reverse complement strand
GCAAGAAGCTTCGAAGAAATTCGATGCTTTTTTTTTGAATGAGTTTGCCGCCCTGTCACGGCGGAGGATCGCCCCGATTCTTATCGGGGTCCGGTCCGCTTAGTAGAGATACAAACAATATCAAATCCTTGCAAACTCAATGTTTACAAGGATTTTTTATTTAACCTAATCTTCATTTTATTCAATTTCTCTCAAATAAAATGTTTTAAATCGAGACCTCGACAGGTTTGAAAAATCAGGTCTCGCAAATCGCTTAAAAGCTTATCTAAATTGTGTTTCAGAGCAAAAATATATGTATTTATTGCTCTGATATTTTGTAAATTTAAAGGACAAAATTATCTGAGAATGAACAATGCAATGAACCTCTCTTTTCAGTTAAAAACTGCAAAAAATGATGAGAATGGACAAGCTCCCATTTATGCAAGAATTACAATCAATGGTGTAAGGGATGAAGATGTAAAAAAATGTGACACTTGCGGAACACAGCAGTTTAGGGTTATGGGTAAATTCAGAGATTATCTTTTAAAATATGCCTCAGACAACGAAAAGACAAAAAAAGAAGTAAACGACATTTATAATCTTCGGTCAAAAATTGCACATACAGGATTATTTTTATTGGGTGATAATAAAATCGATTGGTCAAATGATGCAAAGCAAAATGAACAAGGGCAAACACATTTACAAGTAATGCAAATTAGCAGAGTTAGCTTAACTATTTGGCTATTGATGCGAGGGGCTTTAGAAAAGAAAACCAATTAATTTAACGCACAATGCTATTAAAAGATAATTGATAGCCTTAGAATAGTAAGAAAGAAATAAGACTGTAAAGAAAAAATCATTGATTATCAGAATAAATGGGAACCTTTAGGTGCATGAGAACTATTAATTAGAAGTCATAAATATTTTATAATAACCTGGTATAAAACTTCACTTTTTGTGAACTTTTATTATATTTACATCAGTATAAATGAAAGTCAGGCTAATTAAGAGAAGGTCAATTGAAGACTTCGCCTTACAAAATGCAAGAAGCAGGAGTTCTTTCAGGCTTTGGTTAACATTTCTAAAAATGGCCGATTGGGCTGAGCCGGGAGATATTGCTGAAACATTTGGATCGGCAGATTTGTTAGGCAATGGAAGCGACAGAGTGGTGTTTGATGTAGCCGGTAATAATTACAGGATGATATGCAAGTATCATTTCGGGGTAACAAGAGTTCATTTATACATCAAGTGGATAGGCACACATGCCGAATACATTAAACTTTGTGATGATAATAAACAATATACGGTGAACAGCTACTAAAATAATTACAATGGAAACTTTACAATATAAAATAATTAAAACCGATGCACAATACAACAGGTATTGTGATACACTCGAAGCATTGGTTGACAGCGGCAAGAAAACCAAAGCAGTTCAGGATGAAATAGAATTGCTTAATCTGCTTATTGAAAAATACGATGCAGAACATAACACTTTCGATGATGCAGACCCAATTGAACTATTGAAATCCTTAATGAAAGACCATAAAATGAAAGCAGTTGATTTAGCTAACCTTCTGGATGTAAGTGCAGGATTGGTTTCTGATATACTCAACTACAAGAAAGGTTTATCTAAAGATACGATCCGTATCCTTTCAGGTAGGTTCAAACTCAACCAGGAGGCTTTTAACAGGACTTATGAATTGCATGTGCCTGTAAGTCCTAAATTCAAAGATGCAAAGATGATGAACTCCCGGAAGAAACTGGCAACGGCTTCCTAAATTCACCACTTGAATTTTCCTTTTTTTATGATGTAATCATCAGCCTGTTTCTCAATTTCAGCATGGGTACTGATTTTTAAAGAGGTCAGCCAATCATCTAATTCACTACGTTTAAAATACAGCTTCTTACCTTGTTTGAAGTGTGGGATATTTCTTTCAGAAGTCTTTTTGTAAATAGCTGATTTGGATAAGCTGACATATTCAGCAGCCTGATTCAAATTTTCCACTTCAGTAATTGTAACTGATGTTTAACTGTTCCTCAAAGCTGCCAACTGGGATGCACTCCATCAATCTCTGGTAGTTGTTCTTCCATTTTTTCTCTTTTACTGGTTATTATTGGGACGATGCCTGAAGTTCGACGCCTAAAATTTACACTAATTTGATTTTCATACATTTACGGTATTCTGTTTCTGACTGATTATCAATACTTTAAAAACAAGCTCAAAATAACGTACATATTAATGTATTCTCGTTCATTAATTCGTACATATAAATGAATTTTTACACTTTAATTATTCCATAATTATGTAGCATGGAAAGACATGAAATAAGCTATCTCACAAAATGGAAGCAATCTGCAAACCGGAAGCCTATAATCATTCGGGGGGCCAGGCAAGTTGGTAAAACATGGCTAATGAAAGAATTTGGCAGGAAAGAGTATGAAAAAAGTGCTTATGTCAACTTTGAAAGTAATGCCGCACTATAAACGCTTTTCGCTGATGACTTTAATATCAAACGTCTTCTTACCGCAATTCAGATAGAAACTGGTGTGACTATTGAACCAGATAATACCCTGATCATTTTAGATGAAATTCAGGAAGCGAACGGTGCACTGACCTCTCTGAAATATTTCCAGGAAAATGCTCCTGAATATCACATTGTATCAGGCGGTTCTATATTAGGAGTAGCCCTCAACAACCATACTTCTTTTCCTGTGGGCAAAGTAGATTTTATGGACCTTTATCCTTTTACTTTTATTGAATTCCTTGAAGCAATCAACGAAAAGCCCCTTGCGGATTTATTAAAAGTTCCTGACTGGGAACTAATCAAAACTTTTAAGGCAAAATACATCGAACGACTCAAACAGTATTATTATGTAGGCGGAATGCCTGAAGCTGTCCTTTCTTTTTTTCAGGATTCAGATTTTAAAGAAGTAAGAAGACTTCAAAATAATATTCTGACAGCTTATGAACAGGATTTTTCCAAGCACGCTCCCAATAAGATTGTACCCCGCATCAGAATGCTATGGAATTCAATTCCGGCACAACTCGCAAAAGAAAACCGAAAGTTCATGTATGGTGTTATACGGCAAGGAGCGAGAGCAAAAGATTATGAACTAGCTATATCGTGGCTGACTGACTGCGGATTGATTCATAAAGTGAACAACGTAACAAAACCTGGTATCCCGTTGAAAGCCAATGAAGAATTTAATGTATTCAAATTATTTCTTTCAGATGTCGGCTTACTTTCAGCTATATCAGATCTGGATGCAAAAACTTTACTTGAAGGCAATAAAGTATTTGAAGAATTTAAAGGTTCATTGACAGAGCAATATGTATTTCAGCAACTATCCGGGCAAAAGGATGCTGGCATATAATATTGGTCGCCGGATAGCCGTGCTGAGTTAGATTTCCTGGTTCAGTTTTCCGGTGAAGTCATTCCGGTTGAAGTCAAGGCAGAGGAAAATTTACATGCAAAGAGCCTTAAAGTCTACTGTCAAAAATACGAACCAAAAATAGCTGTCAGAACTTCAATGTCTGATTACCGGAAAGAAGAGTGGATGAACAATGTTCCCTTATATGCAATAAACGCATTGTTTCAATTGCCGTAACCTGATTTTGCAAACACTGTCTGCAAAATCAGGTTACTAAACTTTTATTCTGTAAACGAAAAATCATGTTTGACCCCACTATATTTTACAATAGTTATTTGGATGACTACCATAAACCGTAAATAGACAGTCGGTGCACAAATAAGGGGTTCTACGAGAGGAAAAGATTTGTTTCTTTAATGTAAGCAAAACTTACATGAAAAACAACCACTATTCAATTGAATACAGTGATGACAAAGTGAGTGCCTGGGGCGGTTTTTCGCTGATGCAACAGTTTTCTCAAAAGATAAAAATTCGGGAGTTCATCAAGACGCTGCCCATTCCACAGAGTACCAGTAACAACCGATATGAAGTACAAGACATTGTAGAGAGTTTTCTGTTATCGGATTGGTTAGGTTGTTATAAATTTTCACATACCCATGTCTTGCGGCTAGATGATACACTCAAACAAATATTCGGATGGAAACAGATACGCAGTGACACTTCTTACAAACGCTTCTTCAAAAAATTTAATCAGGGTATCAACAACGAATTTTTTCCGGCCATACAACAATGGTTTTTTGAGCAATTGCAGTTCGATAACTATTAAGGACGTGGTCTTTCACACAAAATATTATTTGAAGCAAAGTCTCAGTTACTCCAGCCAAATTTTTCTTAAAAGAATGGCTTCAGAAGGCTTATAACCTTCCTGTCGAGATAATTTGCTGTTTTGGCAAAGAAAAGTAATCCATAAATCGCCCGCCTGTATTTTCCAATCTTTTAATTTATCATGAATGTTTTTTAATGGAAGCTATAATTTTCAAAACTTCTTTGGTTGCAATTTCAATCGCTGCGTAATCCCTGGCATCCATCAATTTTTTACTGATGAGTTTGCTGCCCATTCCTACTGCACAAACGCCTGCTTTAAACCAGCTTTCAATATTTTCTTTCGTTGTATCTACACCACCAGTGGGCATAAACAGTAGCTTTGGAAAAATATCTTTAATAGTTGTTACAAACTCTGTTCCCAGCATATTTCCGGGAAATAGTTTGATAAATGTGATACCGGCATTTTCAGCAGCAATGATTTCTGTTGGTGTCATACAACCCGGAGCATAAAAAATATCTTTACCAATGGCATAGCTGGCCACTTCGGCAACAAAGCCAGGGCTCACAAAAAAATCTGCGCCTGCATTAACATAATCTTCTGCTTGCTTTAAATTTTTAATGGTGCCCACGCCAAGTAATAGACCCTGCATCTCAGCATTTCGTACTTCCACCATTTTCTTAAAATTACTCAATGCCGCTTCGCCGCGGTTGGTATATTCTACTGCTTTAATGCCAGCTCTGTAAATGGCTTTTAATACTTCAACGCTAACGGTTTCATCCGGATTGAAATACAAAGGAAGAATTCCCTGTTGTACAATAGCATCTGTTATTTGTTGAGGTTTGTTCATTTTTTAAATTTTTACTTTAATCACTAATTTTCTAATTTCTCCTTCTCCAATCATTGGGGCATGCACATCTTCCCGAAAGAAGATGGCAAACTGGCCATCTGTTAATTGAAAAGGAGTGTCAGGTGCATCACTGTAAAACCGAACATCTTTTTCGGAGTTGTAATCACCATTTGGCATTACACATTTTTCTCTTGGTTTCCAGTAAATGGTTTCATTACCGCTGATGCAAAGTTGTATGTCAATGTTTTTATCATGACATTCAAATTTTGAAAGGCTGGCTTCTTTCGTTTTACCGGGGGAATTACTAAAGATTGCTTTTAATCCTTCTTCAATATCTGATTTGCCATCAGCTGCATTTTCCAAATCTGTTTCATTGATGAATTCAAATGCTTTCGTAAATAAAGGGTGTATAGAAAAATATTTCGATGCATTTTGTATAGTATCTATAATCATAATTTTGTTTTGACCTCACTCCAACCTCCCGATAAAAATCGGGACAGGCTCTCTCCAAAGGAGAGGGAACTCGGATTTGGCGATTTGATTATTTAATAACTTTTATCTCATCATTGATCTTCGCTTTTGTTCCCCTTCGGGGGTCAGGGGGCTTTACCGCTGCACCCGTCCGCTACCATCACCTTTCATCAAATCTTTTACATCGCTTAATGTGGCATGGTTTAAATCTCCCGGAATAGTATGCTTTAATGCACTGGCAGCAACGCCAAATTCTGCAGCTTCCGGCATAGGCATGCCTGTTACCAGGCCATAAATTAAACCGCTGGCAAATGAATCACCACTACCTACCCGGTCCACAATGCGGACATTGTATTGTTTGGTATGATAGAATTCGCTGCCATCATATACCAAAGCACTCCAACCATTGTCGCTAGCACTATTGCTTTCCCGTAAAGAAGAAGCGATAAATTTGAAACCGAATTTATCTTTCATTTGCCTGAATACATCTTTAAAGCCTTCAAGGTTCAATTCGCCTTTGGTTACATCAGTATCTTTTGCTTTGAAGCCTAAAGTTGTGTCTGCATCTTCTTCATTACCGATACATACATCCACATGTTTGCAAAGCCTTGTCATTACTTCTCTTGCTTTTTCTACACTCCACAATTTTTTTCTAAAATTTAAATCAATGCTGGTAGTAATGCCTTTTGCTTTGGCGGCAATTAATGCTGCTTCTGTAAGTGCTGCTGCTTTATCGCTTAATGCAGGTGTAATGCCGGTTGTATGAAACCAACTGGCACCGTCCAGTATTTTATCAAAGTCAAATTCCGAAATATCAACATCGGCAATAGAAGCATGTGCCCTGTCGTACACTACCTGAGATGCCCGCATGGAAGCACCGGTTTCTAAAAAGTAGATACCCAATCTTTCGCCACCTCTTGCTATATATTGAGTATCCACCCCATAACGGCGCAGATGATTAATAGCTGATTGACCAATTGGATTGTTTGGTACTTTGGTTACAAAGGTTCCGTTTAAACCATAGTTACATAATGCGGCTGCTACATTTGCTTCGCCGCCACCATAAGTAATATCGAATGTATCAGCTTGTACAAACCGTTTAAAATCGGGAGTTGACAAACGCAACATTATTTCCCCCAGTGTTACTACTTTTTTTGACATTGTTGTATATTTTATTAGTGATTGAAAGTTACGTTTTACAGTTTAAACTCTTCGCATTATCGTTACTTTTTACACTATTATTTTTCGATAACGTTCCCGAAAATATTTCGGCATCGTTGCCGGAAATTCAGGCCAGCTGTTATATCATATGTACAGTTTCTTTCGAACTGTTTTGAAAATGCATCCTTAATCCTTTACAATTGAAGAAGCCTGTTCTTCAATATGGTGCCAGTTAAAATAATTTTTGGCGTTATTAAAACAGATATCCTGAATCACTTTTCCTATCCATTCAATATCATTGGGCAATTGCCCGTTTTCTATTTCACTGCCAAGCAGATTACATAAAATTCTTCTGAAATATTCATGACGGGGAAATGAAAGAAAGCTTCTTGAATCCGTTAGCATGCCAACAAAACGGCTAAGCAATCCCATATTACTTACTGACTTCAGGTGTTGAATGATGCCGTCTTGCTGGTCATTAAACCACCAGGCAGCGCCTAACTGAACTTTTCCAGGAAAGCTTCCATCATTAAAATTGCCAGCCATCGTAGCCAGCATATCATTGTCTGCCGAATTAATGCTATACAATATTGTTTTTGCCAGTTTATTATTTTTATCCAGCCTGTTTAAAAATTTTGCAATTGCTTTAATATTAACAGAGTCGCCCATAGAGTCCCAGCCCGTATCTGCTCCCATTATGTCAAACATTCTGGAATTATTATTGCGGATTGGACCCATATGGTATTGCTGCACCCAATTTTTTTCAAACCCCCATTCAGCAAAATATACCAGCATAGCCGATTTGAATTTTGCAGCATCGGCTTTTTCAGGGTTATTTCCTTTACGTACGTTTTCAAATATGCTTTTTAATTGTTGCCCGGTATAATCTTCTGCATACATTTTTTCCAGGCCATGGTCTGAAACAGTGCAACCATTGGCAGCAAAATAATCATGCCTGCTTTTTATGGCAGCGATGTAATCATCATAGCCAGTAATTGTTTTACCAATCACTACTTCAAGCCGGGTAACATATTCGTTAAAAGAAACAGCATTATCAATATTCATTGTTTTATCGGGCCGAAAGGAAGGATTTACTTTTATTTCAAACCCATCTTTT
>JAWXCO010000167.1:0-4326 GCA_034408705.1 Bacteroidota bacterium | reverse complement strand
TATGCCGCCACTATGTGAAATACGCCTATGGTTTTTAAGACTGTCAATACCTAAACCATAGCCATAGTTATTTTTGTAGGCTGTTGTCATTTTTGCTACTGAAGCTGCAGAAATGATTTTATTATTTACCAATGCCTGCATCCATGTATGCAGGTCATTAACAGTGGAAACCATAGCCCCGGCACTATAAGGGGCTTCCATAGAAATATACTGTGCATGTTGCCATCCAGATTTTGATTTGGAGTAGCCCTTTGCCCGCAATTGAAGAATCGAATCCAGGCGATCCATACTTGTATTTTTTAGCTCCGATTTTTGGATAACATTTTCCAGCAGGTAATCGCTGAAATTTTTTCGGGAGACTTTTTCAATAATAACACCTAACAGGAAATAACCCGAGTTGCTGTAATTCCATTGTGTACCGGGAGAAAAATCATAAGGCTCATTTTTAAAAAGAGCAATCATTGAATCAGGCGACAAAGGCAAAATAGCTTTTGGCCAGAATGCCTGGAGATCTGTATAATTTTTAATACCTGATGTATGGTTGAGCAGCATGTGAATGGTAACACTGTCACCTTTAGGATAATCCTCAATGTATTTACTCAACTTGTCTGCAAGGCCCAGCTTTCCATTTTCAGCTAATTGCAATATACAGGCAGCAGTAAATTGTTTGGTAATAGAGCCAATACGAAATTTTGTATTAATGGTATTAGAAATATTCCATTCCCTTTCGGCGAGGCCAAATGCTTTTTGATAAATTGTTTTCCCTTTTTGTACTACCAGTATTGTACCATTATATTCTTTAACTTTTAATTCAGCCTGCATATAATTATCCAGCAGTTTTAGATAATTTTTTTGTGCTGCAGCCAATACTGGTAAAAGCACAAAAAGCATAATAACTTTTCTCATATTTCCTTTTTATTAGTTGGTATGACCGGATCCGTATAATCCTTTTCCTGCTCTGATACCAAGGTGTTTTTCATTATCAACCGTCAGCACCCCGTTCACGATCACAAAATGAAAACCTGTGGAGTAAGCATGCGGCTTTTCAAAAGTAGAGACGTCTTTCACTTCTTTTTCATCAAAAATGACGATGTCGGCTGCATAACCCTCTTTCAGCAAGCCGCGGTCTTTCAGTTGAAATTTCTGTGCAGGTAAAGATGTCATTCTGCGAATGGCTTCTTCCAATGATAGTATTTTTTCTTCCCGCACATATTTGGCCAGCACTCTTGCATTGGTGCCATATCCTCTTGGGTGCGGCATACCCGCTCCTAACACTCTTATGCTGGCATCACTGGCAAACATATTAAAGGGGTATTGCATAATACGCTTTACATCTTCATCTCCCATGCCATGAAAAACGGCACTGGCGCCGCCACCCATCATAATGTCAATAACAGTTAGTGCTTCTTCTTTTACTTTATGCTTCCTGCCTTTCATTAAATTAATTTGCTCAATGCTCTTACCATTATAGGTTGTATCAGGAGAATAATTAGCCACTACTGCATAGCTGAAATGTTTCAGCTTTCTTTTCTTTAACCGGGCTATCATATAGTCAGTAACATATTTTTTTACATCCGGTCTTTGTAATCTTGCTTTGATTGAATCCTGTCCATCAGCTAATATCTCATCTGGTATCAAGGTGCTGATGGAAGTGCTGCTGGCTGTGTAAGGGTATTGATCAATGGTAACCTCTATTCCCTCTTTCCTGGCGGCTTCTATCATGGGTATTGTTTCTTTGCTTCGTCCCCAATTGTGTTGTCCGCTTAATTTGAAATGTGAAATCTCTACCGGGATTTTTGCCTCTCTTCCAACGGTTAATGCTTCTTCAATGGCCTGTGTTACACTATCACCTTCATCCCGCATATGGCTGGCATACACTCCGTTGTACTTTGCTGCAATTTTCGCCAGTGCTACAATTTCTGGTGTTTTAGTATAAGTGCCGGGTATATAAATTAGTCCTGTTGATAAACCAACGGCTCCATCTCTCATGGCTTTATCAACTATATTATTCATTCGCTTCATTTCATCCGGCGTAGCATCACGATTGGCTCTTCCCATCACTGCTTTCCGTACGTCATTATGACCTATCAGTGTAGCTACATTGATAGAAAGTTTTAATGAATCTATCCATCTCAAATATTTTCCAATTTCAACATTGGAAGAACCGCAATTACCCGTAATGCAGGTAGTAACGCCATCATAAATAAAGCTTTGTGCCATCGGGTCTTTGGCTTCATCATCTTCCAGATGGGTATGTACATCAATAAAACCAGGGGTAACTATCAATCCCCTGGCATCAATTGTTTTTTTGGCAGTAAGATTTACATCTCTTCCAATCTTTATAATTTTCCCACCTTTAACAGCAATGTTACCATAATACCAGTTGTTACCGGTGCCGTCAATTATCTTTCCATTGGTGATGAGAATATCACATTCCTGGCTATGGGCAAAAAAACTAATGTTGAAGAACAAAAATGATAATATCCATTTCATACTTGAAAGTTACAAAATATTAGAAGACGTTGCTTGAAGTAATAATGATAATCACCCGATGTCATTTCTTGCCCTCAGGGAAAAGAAATTAGCATGAGCAGTTACCTGAAAATTTACATTTGGCATTTTACTAATGTGTCAGACGCCCGGTGAGACGTCAGACACCCTTTTACGCATCGGTTGCCATTTCTTATATGTAGCACTTCGCCACAACCATTCCACCGGTCCGTAGTTGAAAAATTTTAACCAAATAGTACTGAGTATGATTTGACAAATAAAAACAAGTACACCAAATATGGTATAGTAAACCGGACCTACTTCTCCAAAATAACCCAGACCGGCACCAAGGAATACAAAATTCCCGATAAGAGTGTGCATAATATAATTGCTGAAGGCCATCTTACCAACCGGTGCCAATACACCCAGTATTTTTTTACCAGCAGCGGTTTGAAAGCTTAATATAAACAATCCCACATACGCCATAGCCAGTGGCGCCACACCCAATGCGTAGGCAATAGTTTGATAAAGGCCGTTTGTTTTTAACTGCCAATAGTCGCCCATATGATTGCTCATATAATCAGCCAGAAAATAATTGGCCGGTAAACCAATTACCAATCCACCGCCAATAATCCAGTATACTATTTTTTTATATTGGTTGATATTTTTATAAAAATCTGAACGACCAACTACATAGCCAATCAAAAATATGCCCAACACTTTGGGTATGCGGCTTACAAAGAATAAATATTGATACCGGTAAAAGAAACCGGCAATATTCATTTTCAATTGGTCGAACCAGCTGTTACCATGTTTCATAATGTTTACAAACTCCTGTTCGCTTTTAATACTTATCAGTGAACCTTCTACTTTTCTAGCCGCCTTTATGGTAATTTCAGCCGGATAGTTTAATACCGGCCATGTCATTTTCAGCCAATACAATAATATGGGGGAAAGCACCAGCAGGCAACCAGTTATTAATAATGTTTTATTAGAAAATTTGCGAAGCGGCAATAAAATAAAACCAAGCATGGCGTAGAAGAAAACAATATCACCCGGCCATAATAGTAAGTGACAGGCTCCGAGTAATAACATGAAAAACAGTCTTCTTTTTACGGTAGATAACGCATTAATGTCTTTTTGTTCTGCCCGTTTAAACTGTAGTGCAATGCCCCAGCCAAATAATAAACTAAAAATGGAATAGAACTTTCCTTCAATAAACAGGTGATGCAGAAACTCCATTGTATCATCTGCCTTGGGTAAAAGATACGGGCCTTTTGCATTAGCATCCCCATTGTACCAGCTAAAGCCGCCGAGGTTGGCAATAAAAATACCGAGGATGGCGAATCCACGCAGCACATCCATAAAGGTTTCACGCTGGTTGGTTTGAATGGGGGCCAGTGTTTGCATAAGCAGGTAAATAAGAAAGGTGGTGAAGCGAAATAGTTGTCTGGGCCATTAAGATACAAATTTTTGTGCTACGTGCAGAATTGTAGAAAAAGTTTCCCATCGTTCAGGATTACTGCTTTTGTTTTATGGCATGATATTTTAATAAGGATGAATGATAAGATTATTCAACTTTAAAATTATAGTTTATGCAAAAAAGTAAAATAGGCTTATTGCTGGCCGCGGCCGCAGCTTATGGAGTTTACCGGTATTCTAAAATGACACCCGAACAAAAAAGCAGCCTGAAAGCAAAAGGAAAGGATTTTTTAGACAAAAACCTGGGAGAAATCAGCGGTTTATGGGGTAAGAAAAAAGCAACGATGAGCGGGAATGATTATTAATGACCTATCCTGGTTATTGTAAAAAGGAGCTGCCATACGGCTCCTTTTT
>JAWXCO010000166.1:0-3649 GCA_034408705.1 Bacteroidota bacterium | reverse complement strand
GTAATCATTTTTGATTTCCCATTAGTAAAACATCATAACAATTATTTGACACTTAGTATTAATTATATAATTTTATAGTAATAATAAAATTAACAAGATTCATAAATAAAGTCAAACGATACTAATCCCCAATTGTAAAAAAAACGATGGTCAATTAGAAAAAAGACCATCGCTGCTTACTGCTTACTGCTTGCTAACTTTTGCTTATGTAGCTTTTTATATGAGAGAAAATCTATTCAAACTTAATAACCTGGATTTTGAAGAATTTTTGGATTTAAATCAATATCACTCTGGGGCACAGGAAAATATTTCCATTTAGTTTGCATGGTAAAAGCATATTCATCAAGCAAAAATTTTGCGGCCCTTCCAGTTCTTGTATAATGAAACCATAGATTGGGTTCAAAATTTAACTCCGAGCGCCTTTCTTTCATTAAATGAGTAAAGAATGTTTCCCTGTCTGCTTGCATTGGTCTTGGAGCTAAACCTGCCCTTGCCCTTACCAGATTCAGTTTGCTGTATGCACCGGCTGCATCTCCGGATTCAAATAAAATTTCAGAATAATTTATCAAAAATTCTGCATACCTGAATGCAATTATATTCTGAGCCCACCACCACTCCTGAATATTATTGATATCATCAGCTGTACCGGTCCACCACTTTGCTGAAAAACAGGAATTCTTTTGAGCAATATTGAGCGGAATATTACAAATTGTTCGCATCGTTTCACCTTTATAACTTTCCCCGGCTACTTTTATAAATTGCTGACGTCTTAGATCGCCAGGTTCAAAAGAATTAGCAAGTTTCATGCTTCCAACAACATAGCCAGTACCATTAAAAACAGCGAAATCATTTCCAATACCCTGTGGTCCGCATAGCCAATTCAGGAACTGGCCATAATTAGGACTCCCGTCCCAATTTACTTTAGCGCCAGGCACAAAATAATACTGTATTTCAAAAATAGATTCCGCGGTATTCTCTGTTTTATAAGAAAATAAATCCCGCATATTAGCGGTGGGAAGAAGTGAATATTTTCCTAATGCATCCAAATCCATCGAAACTTGCTTTGCTTTTGCCCAATCTTTTACATACATATAGGCATTTGCAAGATAGGCTAATGCAGAGCCCTTGGTAGCCCTGCCTACATTTTGGGCGTCCCAATCTCTAGGTAGTTTTTGTGATGCAGCTGTTAAATCTGCGATAGCCTGTAACCACACCTGGGCTTCAGGTGACCTTGCCAATGATAGTGCTGCGTTATCTGATACATCGTATGATTTTAAGTATAGAATAGCATCACCAAATTTTTGAGCAAGACTAAAATACGCAAAGCCCCGTAAGAATTTTGCTTCCCCTTCTGCCATATCTTTTTGTGCTGCTGTTAAAACAGAACCATGACTTGCTAGTTTTTCAAGAAGTATATTTGCTCTACCATTAACTTTATAAAGGGTTATCCATGCATTCGCTATCGGGGAAGTGGGGGTAGCAAAAGAATTGAGATCATAAGGTTGTTCACTCCCCTGATTAATATCACGCATAAAAATACCGGCTTCAACTGGCCATGACTGCATCCCTGCTCCAAGAGGATTAAAACTAAAGGTGCCCTGTATTTCTGAATAGGCTCCAAACGCAAAGGCATCAAAATCCTTTTTGGTTTTAAAATAAGTCTGATCAAAGGCAGCCCCTGTTTGAGGTTCGGCATTCAGAAATGATTTTTTGCAGGCCTGTAGGATGAGTACCGATGCTGTGATAATCAAGCATCCTATTAGTATTTTTTTCATTCTTTTATATTTAATGTTTAATGTCAGAAATTGATTTCAATTAAAAGCGAACATTTAACCCAAATAATATTGTTCTTGGTAATGGATATCTGCCATAATCAACACCGGTAGTTAAAGCATTAACTTCATCCGAAGGTTGTTTTGCATCACCAGGACCTGACTGATAACGGGTGCCTACTTCTGGATCCCATCCTGTGTATTTTGTAAATGTGTGAAGATTTTGAGCTGAGACATAAAGCCTTAAACTGTTAATGCGCATTTTACTAACTAATTTTACAGGAAGTGTGTAGCCCAATTGCATATTCCGGATACGAACAAAAGAACCATTTTCTATGTACGCTGACGAGAAATAACGGTTTGATGAAGGAGCATCATATGAATTACGCGGCATATCGTTACTGGTACCTTTTCCAGTCCACCTATTAAGCCATTTGGCTGGTCCATTAATAAAACCGTTATCGCCTGCAATGTGCATTGCGTAAGCATTGAACATATTGGCAATCTGAACACCTGCCTGGCCCTGGAAGAAAACAGAAAAGTCGAAATCCTTATATGTTGCACTTAGATTTAAACCAAAAATATTTTTTGGCAATCCATTTCCAATTATTGTTTTGTCATTTGCATCAATTTTACCATCACCATTTAAATCTTTAAATTTTCTATCTCCAGGTTTAACACCACTCATACCACTGCTTGCTGCTTCGGCGGCATCCTGTATAATTCCATTTGCAACATATCCCCAAAAGTTTCCGATCCGCTCACCTACTGCAGATCGGGTTTGGGAACCGCCATCGTCACCCTGAAGTGATCCAAGTGGCTGAGGAATATTATCTGTTGCATTACCCCGCAATTTGGTAATTTTATTTTCAAGTGTGGAAAAATTAGCTGTTGCTGAAAAATTTACTTGTCCGATTTTTTTATTCACACCTAAAAGCAATTCCAATCCCTTATTTTCCATTGAGAACAGGTTTTTAGTTATTCTGTTTCCCGGTACATCCAAATAACCTGGAACAGGTGCCTCACCAAGCATATCGGTTTGTTTCTTTATATAATAATCAGCAGAAAAGGTAATTAAATTATTAAATAAAACGGCATCAAGGCCAAAATTTGTTTGAGCAGATTTTTCCCAACTTATGCCCGGATCCCCAATATTGTTCCGGTAAGAAGCAGGAACGACAGTATTTCCGAGTACATAATTGTAAAGTCCTCCATTATTGCTATAAGTACTTGCATATTTAAAATTGGGTATATTCTGGTTTCCTACAATACCATAGCTTGCCCTCAATTTCAGTTCATTGATTTCTTTTATGTTTTTCATGAATGGCTCTTCAGACAGCCTCCATCCAACAGATGCAGAAGGAAAATTTCCATACTGGTTGCCTGGTGCAAATTTTGTTGAGCCATCACGCCTGAAATTAGCTGTAAGCAGGTATTTGTTTTTGTAATCATACGTAACTCTTCCTATATAGGATAGTAATGAATAGGTTTCAGAATATCCATTGACATTTAAACTTGAAATGGAATTAAGATTGTACTGACCAGGAGGGTTACCCGAACCATCAACCAACACTTGCCGGTAAGCGTTTTTCAAAGCATCCGTACCTGCCACAATAGTAAAGTTGTGATCATTGATGTGTTTGCTATAGGTAAGTGTATTGATCCAATTAAACTGATCTATCTGCCTCCATGTTTCGGAGTATTGGGGAACGGCTATTAATGGCCCTCTTCCATCTACTGCCGGAGGCGCACTCTCTCTACTAAACGGGAAGAATGACGTGTGCCGCAGATAATTAAATGATGTTCGGAATTTTGAACCATTAATAATGACGTATTCTCCAACCCCAGCTAACAATAGAGTAGTAGCGATTTTGCGG
>JAWXCO010000165.1:0-18283 GCA_034408705.1 Bacteroidota bacterium | reverse complement strand
TGCATTGCTTTAAGAAGCAGGGTGGTGAACACATTCGCGTTGCTCAGTGCAGGCTGTACAACAGGTGCGTCTGTAAGAGCCGATCCGCCAGCTGGCGGAGAAGCGGCTGTGAGGTCTCGATAATTGCTACCGATGCAAAAAGAAACGATGCACATGATTGTTTCAAAGAGTTGACATTTGTTACAAGTAGTTGCCAGTCCGCAGGATGCTGTGCAAAGTGTTAGCTGCATCCGGGATAAAGCCGCCGGGACTTACAGACAGGCGCAAGGGCGGAACTGGAGAACCTGAACTGGTTGAATATGCTTAATAGGTAAAATCGTTTGAAGGATTACCAGAACGTACGAAAAGCATAGAGGTGGAATCATCAAGCGGAGCACCCGTAAGATGTAATACACCTTCACAAACCAGGCACAGGGACGGATGTACCCGTAGTAGTGCTGATATCCGCCGAAAGGCGGAAGTAGCGAAGGGGTACACAAGATGCAAAATTGGTAAAACACAAAACAACCGCAAGGAATGATTAAAATGTTTATCCAAACAATTGGTCGAGGCATCTTGAAGAGCCTTATGAATCGAGAGGTTCACGTACGGTTCCGTGAGGAGCTTGGGGTGAAAATCCCCTTGCTTACTCGACTGTACGCCGCCCTACGTTCTTTCCCCAAAAAAGCTTTTTGAAAATAGTAAAAAGCTTTACAATTGTGTCCAGTAATAAAGTGCACTTTAGGTCTTACAGTTTTTCATAAAGTAAGTATTTAAAAACCGCATATCCTTGTCTTAAAGCTTATAGATTTATATAAACATTTTTTTCAAAATTATGTGGAATTTCAAAATTCAAGTTTATGTAATGAATTTTTAATAACGAATTCACCACATAAGCTTGTCGTGCATTCTGTCTATTGCTTCAAGTTCGCTATCACTTACACCGTGTTTTTGTGCAATCGCAAACAATATTTTTGTTTGTTTTTCCTGTTGCCGTCTTAAATCTCTGAGACCTCAGTGAATTTGATAAATTAAAATAATTAAAAGAACAGAGGTAATTATTTCTATCAAGTTTATGATGTCTGGCATAAGTTATTTATTTAGGTTTTATTGCTTCGTTTTTTGAAAGTTGTGTTTTACTAAGACAATCCTAACGACGTATAAATTTGTGTTGTATCAACCGAAACGATTCGAATGAGTAAAGTGCTTCTGCAAGTTCTGCAACCATAAAATGCTTTAAACAATTACGGCTTTTTACATATTTTCCTGCCAGCACATGATTACTGTGTCCGCAAAAGGGTGGCGTACAACTCTCAAATTTATGCTATAAGACGCAGTATCCCAAAAACTAATAGGATTGCGAATGAGCAAATTAGTGTTATACCTTTTGTATTGTTGTTAGGACAATCCACTTTTTTACTTTTCTCTTTTTATCCTCTATCCCATATCTTGCAACCAACTTATGAGACCAACTGAAGACTCTTGCCGTCACAAAAGCCTCCGCAAAAAAGCCTGTAAAACCCGGTAATATTTGTTAATTTTAAGCAATGAATCTTCATAACTACATAACAGTGTCTCCGGAAATTCAATGGGGCAAGCCTGTTTTTAAAGGAACAAGGGAAACTGTAGATACCCTTGTCTATCACCTCGAAGCTGGTGTCGGTCTGGATGATTTTTTTGAAAACTTTCCCGGCGTATCGAAAGAGCAGGTACAAGGGGTGTTGGAATCGGCGGTCAGGTTATTTCAATCCTCTAAATTGGAGAAAATAAATGAAATTATTGCTTGATGAAAATGTGCCGATCAAACTGAGATACCGTTTTTTAGAAAAGAAAATTCAGGTATCAACAATTTCAGGACAAAAATGTAATTCGAAAAAAAACGATGAACTGCTATAGTTGATGATTGATGCAGGATTTCCTCACCTGATTACTTTTGACAGCAACCTTTCTTTTTAACAAAATTTAATAAAGTTCACGTTACCGGTAATTATTATCACTGCCCCTTCAACAAATATGACACCATCATGAAAATGTTTGAAGAAATAATAAAGACAATAAATTCAGACGTTGCAGCTTACAATAAAAGAGAAACCGAATAACCCGAAGGGTAACCACCTTATTTTCATGAGCAGACCCACAGACGACACTTACCGCCACAAAGGCCTTCGTAAAAAATTAGTACAGCTGATCCATTCCAAAGGTATTACGGATGACCGGGTCCTGGATGCTGTCTTAGCCGTCCCCCGTCATTTCTTTCTCGATTCCGCTTTTGATGAAAAAGCTTATGAAGACAGGGCCTTTCCTATTGGTGAAGGCCAAACCATTTCACAACCTTATACAGTAGCCTATCAAAGCCAGTTACTGGAAATAAAGCCTTTCATGAAAGTGCTGGAGATAGGAACCGGCAGTGCTTACCAGGCGGTGGTGCTGGCAGAAATGGGGGTACAGGTATTTACGATCGAACGGCAAAAGAAACTATTCGATTCCAATAAATCATTTGAGTTCTTAAAGAAATTTAATTCCATCAAATTTTTTTATGGCGATGGTTACCAGGGCTTACCCACTTATGCCCCATTTGACAGGATAATCATTACAGCTGCTGCGCCCGAGATACCACAAAAATTAATCGAACAATTAAAACCGGGTGGAAGCATGGTTATCCCGTTGGGCGCCGGAGACCTGCAACAGATGATGCGGATCACCAAATTGTCCGCAGGATCCGGTGGAGAAAACGGTGCCCTGAAAGAAGAGGTATTCGATCATTTTTCTTTTGTTCCGATGCTGGGGGGGAAAAGTTCATGAGTTCCACGTTTGCATTTCTATGTTTAGTAGTACTGTGGATCTTTTTCAACCCCAAACTGTGAACTATGAACTCCGAACTATGAACTTCGAACTGTAAACTGTGAACTGAGAATTACATAAATTGTTCCAGCAATTCAATCCTCTTTTCAATCGGCGGATGCGTGGCAAACATATTATCCCAGGAAGCCGATTTGTGAGCAGAAGGCTTGGGGTTATCGATAAACAACTGGGCCACATCCCGGCTTTCAACTGCTTCTATTAAGGGGTCTCCGGAAATTTTTCTTAAAGCGTTGGCAAGGGCATAGGGTTTCTTTGTGATCTCAGCTGCACCTGCATCAGCCAGGAATTCCCGCTTGCGGCTGATGCCAAAGCGAAGTAAAATAGAAATGAAATATGCCACCGCTGTGATCACAATGGCGATCAGGATAATGGCACCACTGCCTTTGCTGTCCTTGCTTTTTTTACCCGAACCAATATGACGAAGGCTGCGAAAAGCTACTTCGGCGAGGAAAGCAAAAATGCCCACAAAAATGATGGAGACAATGAGTAAACGAACATCCCGGTTTTTAATATGGGTGATCTCGTGGGCAATCACACCTTCCAGTTCATCGTCATCTAATTTATTGATAATGCCTCTTGAGAGGGACACAGAATAACTCCGGGCATTGATACCGCTGGCAAATGCATTCAGCGAATCGTCTTCGATGATATAAACTTTGGGCATGGTCATACCCTGCGATATACAAATGTTTTCTACGAGATTATAGACCCGCTTGTTTTCTACACGGTCCAGTGTCTTGCTGCCCGTGGCCATCCGGATAAAGGCCGAATGCCCGAACCAGGCAATAAGGAACCATACACCTACGGCCCCCAATACAACAGGGAGGCTTTGTAAAAAAAGCTCGTTGGGATCCATTTGATGCTGGTCCTTTAGAAAGTAGGCCAATGCATAACCCATACCCAGCAGGAGAGCCGGGAATGCTATCAATAACAGCACAGAGTTGAAATTATTTTTCCTGATCTGTTTATCTAGACCAACGTATTGCATAGTTGCTTCCTGCTTTAAGAAACTTCAGGTAAATTCTTTTACGGAACCGGCTTATAACAAGTCCCCTTCTTCGTTAAGAAAGTTTAAAATTGAATCTTTGGTGGCTCATCCATCTTCTTCCGGGTATCTTCTCCAAGGTCAAACATAACTTCCCGTTTGAAACCAAAATTCCTGGCGATGAGGTTCCCGGGGAAGGCTTCAACAGAATTGTTATACTCGGTTGTGGCCGCATTGAAGAAGCGTCTTGCGGCTGCCAGTTTATTTTCAATATCACTGAGTTCTTCCTGAAGTTGCAAAAAGTTTTGATTGGCTTTGAGGTCGGGGTAAGCTTCCACCTGTACTTTCAACCCTGCGAGGGCGGATGACAGTTGTTGTTCAGCTGCTATCTTTCCATCAATGGTCGTAGCTGCCATGGCTGCTGTACGGGCTTCCGTAACTCTTAGTAACAATTCCTTTTCATGCGAGGCATAGCCTTTTACTGTTTCCAATAATTGGGGAACAAGATCGTGCCGCTGGCGGAGTTGCACATCGATATCGGCAAAAGCGTTTTCTCTCCTGTTCCTCAGGCGGACCAATCCGTTGTATAGGCTGATCACCCAAAAAACAAGCAGGACGAGAACACCGACTACAATTAATACTGGCATAGTTGTTTTTTTTATAGACACTGAAATTAGTGAAAAACAACATGCCGCCTGAAAATCAGCAATAAAATTTCTGTTACAATTATTCTTATCTTCCCCTATTATTTTTTGCGTATGCGTACTGTTCCTTTTGCTATTTCCGCGGTTGTAACAGCGGGCCTTGTTTTTGCTTTGAATCGCCCACTCGGCCCTTTGCCCATGCCGGCCGGGAAATTTTTAAGCCCGCAGCATGGATTTTGGCAGAATGCTGAAGCTTCCTCGGTCAGTTTTGATGCCGATCTTTCGTTTCCGAACCTTAAGGGAAAAGCGGAAGTTTATTTTGATGAACGTCTGGTACCGCATGTATTTGCGGAGAACGATGAAGACCTTTACTTTATTCAGGGCTACCTGCATGCAAAGTTCCGCTTGTTCCAGATGGACCTGCAGACTAAAGCAGCCGAAGGCCGTGCCAGCGAAATAGCAGGTAAAAAAGCGATCAATTTTGACAGGGAACAACGCCGGCTGGGAATGATGTATGCTGCCGAGAATGCAATGAAAGAAGTGGACAAAGACCCGCAATCAAAAGCCATGTTCGATGCCTACACGAACGGAGTAAATGCCTATATCAGCTCATTAAAGACTGCGGAAATTCCCGTGGAATACAAACTCCTGGATATAAAACCTGAGAAATGGACCAATCTCCGCACCGCTTTATTATTGAAGATGATGGCCAAGATGCTCTCCTCCGGTACAGAAAATGATATGGCCAATACCAATGCCAAAGCGGTATTTATTCCCGACGAATTAAAAATGATGTACCCGCAGGTGCCCGATTCACTGGAGCCGATCGTTCCTAAAGGAACCGTTTTTGAAAAACCAGGTATTGTTCCTGTGAAACCTGTTACCGCAGATTCCTTATACTTTAATAATAAAGAAACAGTCACAGCAAGGGAGATCTCCAAACCGGATATCAATAATGGCAGTAATAACTGGGTAGTAGCCGGAACTAAAACGCAAAGCGGCTCGCCTATTTTATGCAACGATCCCCACCTTGAATTATCACTGCCCTCCATCTGGTATGAGATGCAATTGCAAACACCCACCAGCAATACCTATGGCGTTTCTCTGCCTGGTAGCCCTTTTATCATCATTGGTTTTAATGATAGCATTGCATGGGGGGTGACCAATGCCCAACGGGATGTGAAGGATTATTATGAAATAAAATTCAAAGACAAGAGCAAGCAGGAATATTGGTTCAATGGGCAATGGACAAAAACAACCCGGAAAGTAGAAACAATCAAAGTAAAGGGTGGCAAAACGGTGACCGATACTATTGCATATACCGCTTTTGGGCCAGTAATGTTTGACGAAAGCTTTTCCAATGAATTATCCAACAACAGGAACCTGGCCGTTCGCTGGGTGGCACATGATGCCAGTAACGAAGCCGTTACTTTTTATAAACTGAATCGGGCAAAAAATTATGATGAGTATGCGGAGGCGATCAAAACCTTTGAATGCCCGGGCCAGAATTTTGTCTTTGCTTCCAAAGGTGGTGATATCGCTATCTGGCAGCAGGGAAAATTTCCAGCCCGTTGGGATCGTCAGGGCTTGTACGTAATGCCGGGGCAGGATAGTAGCTTTATGTGGCAGGGCTTTATCCCTCAGGCAGAAAATCCACATAGCAAAAACCCGGCAAAAGGTTTCCTGCAAAGCGCCAACCAACGGCCGGTGGATTCAACTTATCCATATTATATACCAGGAAGTTATATTACAGCAAGAGGAATAACGATCGAAAGAAAATTAATTGCCATGTCAGGAATTACTCCCACGGATATGATGCAGCTGCAGAATAATTATTTCAATACGATGGCGGAAGATGTGCGGCCTATACTGCTGAGATATATAAAGGAAAGCGAATTGAATGCAACAGAGAAAAAATACCTGGACCTTTTTAAAGGATGGGATTTGATGGCTTCGCCGGATTCAAAAGGCCAGACCGTATATCAATGCTGGATGGATAGTTTGATGGTGGGTATTTGGAAAGATGAATTATCAAGAACCAATCCTCAATCGCCCTGGCCTAACGAACAGACCACCATGGAATTGCTGAACAGGGATAGTGCTGCAGTGTTTATTGATGATATTAATACCACACAAAAGGAAACCCTGTTCGACGTGGTTACACTGGCTTTGAAAAAGGCATCTGTTGACCTGGCCAAAGATGAAGCGGAAGGTAAACTGGCCTGGACCAAATTTAAGAATGCAACAGTCTATCACCTCATCAAAGATTTAACAGGGTTTTCAAGACCCGGATTAAATGTAGGAGGTAACGGAAATATCGTCAATGCAGTAACTCATAGTCATGGGCCGAGTTGGCGAATGGTTGTTCAATTGACCACCCCGACAGAAGCATATGGAGTATATCCGGGTGGACAAAGTGGTAATCCCGGCAGTAAGTACTATGATGATTATCTTGACAATTGGGTGAAGGGAGCGTATAATAAACTCTGGTTTATGCGGGAAGGAGACAGAACTGATAAAAAAGTGAAATGGGTGATGAAGTTTGGGAAGCGCTAGTAGCTAGTGGGGTGTGGCTAGTGGGAAGTGGGGATTGGCGAGTGAGTAGTAGGGAATAGGGGCGAATTTTAATTTTCAAATTATTCAATTTTCAAATTTTCAAATCGAATACATGAAATTCTTTGTTGCATTATTGTTAACCTCATTGCTGGCCTTTATCAGCGGATTATTTCTTCCCTGGTGGGGGATCGCTATTACTTCGCTTTTAGTAGCAGTATTGGTACATCAGAAAGCTGGCAAAGCTTTTATGGCCGGGTTATTGGGTGTTTTCCTGTTATGGGGAGGTCTTGCTTTCTGGATTGATAGCAGGAATAACGGGGTGTTATCTGCAAAGACCGCTTCCGTGCTACCGTTGGGCGGCAATTCCATCTTACTTATTATCGTAACAGGTTTTATTGGTGGATTAGTGGCCGGTCTGGCAGCCATGACCGGCAGCTATCTTCGTGCATCAAATAAATGAAATTAAATCTTTACAAACAACCGGCACGGATCATCTAAAAAGCCATTTGCAGAACTTATCTTGTCGTACCACATTTTATTATGAAGCAGATCATCTTTCTTATTGCATTCTCTGTTTTTTCGTTAGCTACTTATGCTCAAAAAATAATGGGTACCGTTACGGACAGCACAGGTAAAATATTACCTTTTGCTTCAGTTTTTATAAAGGAGAATAATAAAGGTACCAATACCAACAGCGAAGGAAAATACAGTTTAAAACAGGAGCCGGGACAATACACACTGGTTTGCCAGTATGTGGGCTATAAAAAAGAGGAAAGAAAAATAACGATTGGCAAAGACGACCAGGAGTTGAATTTTATCTTGTCATTGCAGGAAATGACATTGGCTGAAGTGATCGTAAAAAATGGGGAAGACCCTGCTTACCAGATCATCAGGAATACTATTAAGAAAAGGACCTACCACGAAAGCCAGCTGAAGAAATTTCAAACAGAAGTTTATACCAAAGGCCAGCTGCGGATCCGGAGCTATCCGACTAAATTTTTAGGTCGAAAAATTGACTTTGAGGATGGTGATACCAGTAAGCAGAAGATGTTATACCTGTCAGAGACCGTTTCCATCTATTCTGCTGATAAACCCAATAAAGAAAAAGTTGAAGTCATCTCTTCCAAAGTAAGCGGGCAAAGTGATGGATTCGGATTGAGTGCCCCCCGTTTTCTTTCTTTCTACAGCAATAACGTGTCGATTGGAGAAAACCTGAACCCCCGCGGATTTGTGTCGCCCATATCAGATAATGCCCTGAATTTTTACCGGTACAAATTGGAAGGCTCCTATTTTGAAGATGGCCGGGAGATATCGCATATTAAAGTAATACCGAAAAGGAACTATGAGCCGTTGTTCAGTGGCTATATTGATATCGTAGTGGATGATTGGCGGATCCATTCTGTACAGTTCCTGCTCACCAAAGCCTCGCAAATGGAAATACTGGATACAATGCGTATCGAGCAATTGTATCGTCCATTGAATAAAGAGGTCTGGTATATCTCCAGCCAGGTCTTGTATCCGGCTGTTAAGATCTTTGGTTTTGATGCCTACGGCAGTTTTGTGAATATCTATTCCAACTTTAATGCGGAACCGCAATTTTCGAAAAAGACCTTTGACAACACGGTCTTAAAATATACTGATAGCTCTAATAAAAAGACAACTGACTACTGGGAAAAAACTAGACCGGTGCCGTTGCTGGCAGATGAGATAAAAGATTATAAGCGAAAGGATAGTTTGGAAATTGCGAGGAAGGATCCGCATTACCTGGATTCGCTGGATAAAAAACGAAATAAGTTCAACCCGGTGATGGCCCTTCTATTAGAGCAAAGCTTTAGCTGGCAGCGCAGCCGTACTAGTTTTAGTTTCCGTCCGCTAACAGAACTGATCAGCTTTAACCCCGCCGAGGGATGGGTAATCAACCCCGATGTTACCTGGACCAAACGGCTTGATACCACTTCCTTCAGCAGGAAAAGTATTGCGGTATCCCCGGTGCTTCGGTATGGATTTACGAACAAACATTTTAATGCACATCTTACAGTCGTATATAAGTTTGGGAAAAAATATTCAGGGACCCTCAGTGTTTCAGGAGGGAAAAGAGTGTTTCAATTCTTCAATAACAGTCCGATAGGACAGCGGGGAAATTCAATTTCATCCCTGATGAGTGAGGACAACCGAATGAAGACCTTTGAGGCCGCTTTTGTCAGAGGGAGTTATAAACAAGGCATTGGTAACGGACTTACGGTCACTACCGCCTTTCAATTCCAGGATAGACAACCACTGGAGAATAAAACAGATTATACCTGGCGGGATAAGGAAGGGAGGGAGTACAAACCTAACTATCCGGTGGAATTACTCAGTCAAAATATCAACCGTCACCAGTCATTTACAGGTTTGCTGGGTATC
This sequence comes from Bacteroidota bacterium, assembly GCA_034408705.1. Classification (GTDB taxonomy): domain Bacteria; phylum Bacteroidota; class Bacteroidia; order Chitinophagales; family Chitinophagaceae; genus JJ008. The sequence continues at coordinate 8,854 of JAWXCO010000165.1, read as the reverse complement.
AGCTGGCAACCAGGAACAAAGTATGTGGAACTGCCTGACCGGAAAATCAATATAGGTTCTAAAATGCCGGTCTTTGACCTGCAGTATATACAAACTCTGGGAAAATTATTTGGCAATGATGCCGATTTCAGCAAATGGAAATTCACAGTAAAGGATAACCTGGATTTACGGCTATTGGGAAAATTCAACTATAAATTGGGTATCGGTGGATTTTTCAATGCCACGAATGTTGAAGTACCCGATTATATGCATTTCAATGGTAACCTTTCCAGTTTTGCTACTGAGTATGGGAATAGCTTTCAATTATTACCTATGTACGATTACAGCAATACCGCCAAATCGTATTCACTGGCACATCTGGAACATAATTTCAACGGGTTTCTTACCAATAAAATACCGGGAATTAAGAAATTAAATCTTTACCTGGTTGCGGCAGCCAACGGACTATATATTAATAGTAATAAGTATTACTACGAGTATTCTGTTGGTTTCGATAATATCTTTAAACAGTTCAGGGTTGATTTTGTACAATCTTTCCAGAATGGCAAGCCCTGGCAAACTGGTTTCAAGATCGGCTTAAGCCGCCAGGGTAACCGCGGCAATGATGATTGGCCATAAACGACAGTAGGTTTGAGACGTTCCATGCCCTGGAAATTCTTTATAACCTCAATTCGAAATTTCTCCTGACAGGTTTTTGTAAATGGAAATTCACACGTCAACTTTTCCTGCTAAACACTTCTTTTTTCTTCCTGCTTGCCGAAGAATAACTCTTAGCTTATCTTTGTTCCGCTTTACAAATTTTGTCTTCCGATGTCTGTCGGGACTATTGGGTTTCGTCAAGGCGGGATAAAATTTAAACTGATGGCACAACTACACAATCGTATCTCCCGGAAGGAGTTGAAAGAGCTTATCCTGAAAGACCCCACTCCAAGGATAACAATTTCCTTCTATTGTTATTTTAAAATCGAAGAACCAACCGTTTTCAGGGATGAGCTATACAAGCATTTGAAAGAGCTTGCTGTAATGGGCAGGATCTACCTGGCACAGGAGGGTATTAATGCGCAGGTTAGCTTACCAACGGCCAACCTGGCTTCTTTTAAAACATATTTGGACACAATAGAACCGCTGAGAGATATCCGCCTCAATATTGCCGTTGATGATGATGGTAAAAGTTTTTATGTTCTGGATGTAAAGGTCCGGAATAAGATCGTTGCAGATGGTATCAGTGACCCGGATTTTGATATGGCCAACAAAGGGAATTATGTCGATGCAGAAAAATTCAACCAACTAACGAATGATCCGGGCACCGTGGTGATCGATATGCGGAATCATTATGAATATGAGGTCGGGCATTTTGAAAATGCGATGGAAGTACCCAGTGATACGTTCCGCGAGCAGTTACCGATGGCGGTGGAGATGATGAAGGCCGGTAAGGATAAGAACATTATCATGTATTGCACCGGCGGTATCCGCTGCGAGAAAGCATCGGCCTATATGCTGCACCATGGATTTAAAAACGTCTTTCACCTGGAAGGAGGTATTATTAATTATGTAAACCAGGCCAAAGAGAAAGGGCTTGACAATAAATTCCACGGCAAAAATTTTGTGTTTGACCAGCGGCTGGGTGAACGGGTAACCGAAGAGATCATTGCACTTTGCCACCAATGTAGTAAGCCCGCCGATACACACGTCAATTGTGTAAATGATGCCTGTCACCTGCTCTTTATCCAGTGTGATGATTGTAAATCAACAATGGAAGGTACATGCAGCAAGAGCTGTCTGGATTTTATTCACTTACCGGAAGAAGAACAAAAGAAACAGCGGGCCGGCATCGATAAAGGCCGGAATGTATTTAATAAATCAAGAGTATTAAAGCCCGTCTCAGGTCAAAAAAGGTAGTTTTTTTCAATTTCCCGGAAATGGTTGATCTGCATTTGTCAGTACAAAGGCAGATGGGTTTCAATACGAACAGGTAATAATTTTTTAAGGCCCCTTTGACAGCATTCAGTTAAGCGGCATCCATTTAATACAAACAGGCTTCCCTACGGCAATTCTTTTTCCAGTATCTGATAGCAACCCCGTTTGCACATCCCTGTTAAATACAACGATTTCATCACTATGCTGGTTTTCACATAACAGGAATTTCCCTGACGGGTCAATGCTGAAGTTGCGGGGTGTTTTGCCTAAAGTAGATTGATGACCAAGCAGTGTCAGTGTTCCCTTCTTTTTATGAATGCTGTAAATGGCGATGTTATTCACATCCCCGCGGTTGGATGCGTATAAAAATTTTCCATCCGGCGATACACGAATATCAGCACTGCCTGCAAAGCTGGTATCATTTTGCTGCATTGTGCTGATACGTTCACGAACCTGCAACCTTCTTTTTTTGTATTGATAAACACTTACGGTTCCGGTAAGCTCTTCTATTACATAGGCAAATTTGTTGTTGGGATGAAATGTCAAAAGCCGGGGGCCGGAGCCGGGTACCGATTGTACAAATGGTTGTTTTGATGGTGTAAGTGTACCCGTGGCAGCATCAAAATCGTACAGCATCACTTTATCAATACCAAGATCGGTAACAAACAACTGGCTGTTATCGGCTGAAATAATGGCACCATGAGCATGCGGCCCTTTTTGCCGTTGTTGATTTTTGCCCGACCCTGTATGTTGTATCGTTGTCGCTTTGCCCAGGCTCCCGTCTTTATTAATTGGAAGCACGGATAAACTTCCGCTGCTATAATTGGAAGCAAATAACCATCTGCCGGTTTTATCTGTTTCCACATGACAGGGATGATCGCCGCCCGAAAGCTGCCGGTTGATGAAATGAAGTGTACCTGTTTCTTTATTAAATCTAAAAGCAGCAATATCACCCCCTTTACCATCCTGCGGTGCTGTCTCATGTACGGCAAAGACAAATTGTCCATCAGGGGAAAAACTAACAAAGGAAGGGTTGGGGTTTTTAACATGACTTATTTGCTGCGCCGAGCCATTGGCAGAATTGAATTTATATACATAGACTCCTTCACTTTTTGGCGAATCGTACGTACCTACAATCATGTACTGCTCCTGTGCTTTTGTTAACAGAAACATAATGGAAAAGAAAGCTGAAAGAAACAGTCGCATACCAATCGTTTTAGGAAGTGAATATATCTTTTTAAATGATTTTAACAAAAACTCTATCACTGCTGGCACGGTCTGGCACAATCTTGTCATTGTTAGGTGGAGTAACAAAAATTCTAAACCATTTAAAAACTTACAACATGAAAAGAATATTTACTTTATCAGTCCCGATGTTTATCGGGATGATTTCACTCACTCTCTTTCTCAGTAGCTGTGTCAGAAACAGTGTTCCTCCCAACAACGAGAACTACTGGTTATCAAAAGAACAGGGTGAAGTAGTATATAGTGATACCTATTGCAGTTACTTTGTAGTAGAGACCTATTATGGTTTTAATATCGTAAAAGCATACGGCAGTTACAAACCTTATGAAGGAAGTATCGTCTATGGTAACTTCAGCGGACCCGGCACCAGGGATATGTATAATTTTTCTACCAGTGTGGTGTTTAGCGGTACAGTGACCGACTACTGGCTCAGCTATGTAGAAGCACAGGATGCGCTGGACTACTATTGCCCTTATGGAAAAGGAACAGGCGTTAAAAGAGAGTTCAAAAAAGCTACTACTGTCTTTAAGAAATAAGAGTTAAGATCATTAACAGAGTACCCTGTCTCTTCAAAAGAGATGGGGTATTTTTTTGTTAAAGATTTTTCACATAATCAGTCAGGCTTAAGCTGGGTTTGCCCAGGTCCTTCCAGGTTTGTTCACTTTCAAATTGCTCAGGGTATTTGTTTAGGGCCTGGCAAATACGGGCAGCATAATTCATTCGCTGAACAAAGAGGCCCAGGTATTTTAATAACGCAAGCGGGGCTTTCATTGTTTTCGCCGGTTTTGAATAATTAGTGAGAAAGATCTTTGCAACATCATTCCAATCATAAGCGTTTGTTCCCTGTATTGCGTAATCCTGGTTATCATTACCGGCAATTTCAAATGCTTTCACTACCTGTTTTCCATAATCCTCAGCGGCGATGAACCACATCTTTGCTACCGAGCCATTGATCATCATTAACTTATTTCCCCGCAGCATTTGCTGATCAAGGCACTCCATGAAAGTTGAAGGAGAAAAAATCGAGTAGGGGATACCGGAAGAACGGATGGCAGATACGGCTTTATGTTTGATAGCAAAGCACCACCAGTTAAAACCATTCATTCCCTGGTAGTTTTTAACGAGGGAAGACAAATAGGCAATCCGTTTAATCCCGGTTTCTTTTGCCGTGGTAATTACATTCGCTATGCCTTCCCGTTCAGGTTGGGGATCCTTTTTTGCAGAAGACTGGTCAACAGATAAATTTAGGTAAACAATATCCTGGCCTGTGAATGCTTTTGTCAAACTTGTTTTGTCAAACACATCACCCTGGACCACGTTGACGGCAGGAAATAATTGTTGCACCTTATTTACATTCCGGGCCAGCAGGGTTACATCGAAGCCTGCTTTAATCAACTCTTTAGCTACTGGGCTGCCGAGCATACCGGAGGCTCCGATAAAAAGTATTTTCATGCGTTTACTTTCTTTTCCGTTTTTTTTCAATCATATCTCTTTAGGCCAGGCACCTGATTTTTGTACTTTGTTTTTACATGATCACAGATCAGGATAGTTGCTTTAAAGATGTAATAATTAACTGGTAAACCTGTTCATTGTTTAAAGGCGCCGCTTTAAAAGCAGTGCCGGTTACTTTTTCATAGAGTTCAATATATCGTTTTGAGATGGTATCGATCCATTCATCAGTCATCAGAGGAACGATCTGTCCTTCTTTTCCCATAAAATCGTTGGCGATCAGCCATTCCCTGACAAACTCCTTGCTAAGTTGTTTTTGCCGTTCACCGGTGGCCTGTCTTTCTTCAAAACCATCGGAATAAAAATAACGGGAAGAATCGGGGGTATGTATCTCATCCATCAGGTAAATGCTGTTACCGATCTTTCCAAATTCATATTTGGTGTCCACGAGGATCAATCCCTGTTTCGCTGCAATTTCTTTTCCTTTTTCAAAAAGTTTCAATGCATAATCACGCAGTATGTTCCATTCTTCCGTTGTAGCCAGGCCGGTATTGATTATTTCGGAAGGGGTAATATCTTCATCATGTCCTTCCGAGGCTTTGGTGCTGGGTGTAATAATAGGATTAGGGAAACGATCATTTTCTTTCATATCCTCCGGCATTTCAGCGCCGCATAAAACCCTCTTTCCGGAAGCATAGGTTCTCCAGGCATGACCGGTCAGGTACCCCCTGACCACCATTTCTATTTTGAAGGGTTCGCATCGTTTCCCGACCGATACAGTGGGTGCCGGCACATCGGTCAGCCAATTGGGGCAAATATCCCGGGTAGCAGCCAGCATATATGCAGCAATTTGATTCAATACTTGTCCTTTGAAAGGGATAGGGCGGGGCAAAATGACATCAAAAGCGGAAATACGGTCAGATGCTATCATCACAAGCCAATTACTGCCTATGGAATAAACATCACGAACCTTTCCGCGATAAAAAGCTGTTTGATTTGGGAAAGAAAGTTCACTCATTTTTCGAAAGTATGAAAGGGGTAAAAATAACCCATTTCTGACTGCTTTTAGATTTCAACATCTTATCCTTTTCCCTTAAAAATTAAATTTTTAGATAAACTTTACATTGCTTATTTTTCCATGAAATTCCAAAACTAAAATCTTCTTATTATGAGAAAAAGCTACCGCTATTTAGCTGGCTGTTTGATTGCAAGCCTGTTTACGATTGCAGGCAATGCCCAATCCATCAATATTTCAGGCACAGTTAAAAACAGCAGTTCCAAAGAAAATGTTCCTGCTGTTTCTGTATTAGTAAAAGGCTCCAATCAGGGTACTTATACCAATTCCGATGGTGAGTTTAGCTTGCGATTGGCCAAATTACCCGTTATCCTTATTTTTTCGTCTATCGGTTATGATAACCAGGAAGTAACGGTTTCCGACGCTTCAAAAGCCGTTAGTGTTGATTTTAAAGTTAATACCTCCTTAGGTCAGGAAGTAGTGGTAGCTGCTACAAGGGCACCACAACGTATTTTAGAATCCCCTGTAACCGTGGAACGAATGAGTAATTCAGTAATAAAAAATATTGCTGCCCCGTCTGTTTACGAGTCACTCACCAATCTAAAAGGGGTAGATGTGCATACTGCCAGCTTAACATTCCGGACAGTTACAACCCGTGGTTTTGTTAGCAGCGGTAACACCCGTTTAAATCAGTTGGTTGATGGTATGGATAACCAGGCTCCCGGCCTCAATTTTTCTGTTAGTTCTATAACAGGGATAACAGATTTAGATATGGATAATATTGAAATACTATCAGGTGCTTCATCTGCTTTATATGGATCGGGAGGTATGAACGGAACTGTTTTGTTAACGAGTAAGAACCCATTCAAATATCAGGGGTTGAGCTATAATATTAAGCAGGGCATTATGCACGTAGATGGAAAGCAACGTAAAGCGGCTCCTTATTATAACTGGTCCTTTCGTTGGGCAAAAGCTTTTAAAAATAAAATTGCAATAAAACTTGCTGCTGAATTAATAAAGGGCAGTGACTGGCAGGCAGATGATTTCCGGAATAAAGGACAAATAGGAATTCTTAGTAGTGTAAAGGGTGGCAACCGCCTAAATGACCCCAATTTTAATGGTGTCAACAGTTACGGTGATGAAACGGATATAAATATGGATGCCTTTTCCTTTTTCGTTCAGGACCAATCCAGAAGAGGTGTATTAGCGAATACCGGTAACCAAATTGATATCGTTAATTTATGGAATTTATATTATGGAGCTATTGGAAACCCAAAGTATCCTACGAATGCGCAGAGAGATGGATTTTATACTTTTGCAGGCTTCCCTGCGATTGTGCTTGGAACAATTAATAACCCGGCTTTAAAACCAACTATTGATAATGCTTTTCCTTTCTATAACGGGTTAAAAAATGGTTATTACAGAAATTCAAATATTTCAAGGACGGGGTATAACGAAAGGGATTTGGTTGATTATAATACACTGAATGTAAAAATTAATGCAGGTATTCACTGGAAAATAACTGATAAAATTGAAGCATCCTTGAATACTTACTTTGGTACTGGTACAACGGTTTATACCGGAGCTAACAGGTATTCATTAAGAAATTTTAAACTTGCACAGCATAAGTTTGAAGTAAAAGCGAAGAACTGGATGGTACGGGCATACACAACACAGGAAAATTCCGGGGATTCTTATATTGGTGATGCAGTAGGAACTTTTTTAAATGAAGCAGCTCGGCCTAGCGGTGCCGTTTGGCTTCCAAATTATATAGGGACTTTTTCTGATGTAAGAAGAAACATGGGACTCGGCAACTTACCCGTTTCAAGCGATATCACACTTCACAACACAATGCGGGATATTTTCGATAATGCCACGGTTAATCCGTTTAATGGCGCACCAATAGCCGGTTCTCCCCGATTCTTACCAGGTACATCGCGGTTTGATGCGGCTTCGAAACAGATTAAAAGCATCCCTGTTAACAAACCAGGCGGCTCTAAATTCCTTGATAGATCTGATCTATATGCGGCAGAGGCTCAGCTCAACCTATCAGATGCACTTCGGTTTTCTGATAAATTGGAAGTTATTGTTGGAACACAATGGAAACAATGGGTGTTAAACTCTCAGGGCACCATTTTTGCTGATACCCTTGGGGCTATCAAGGTTAATGAAACTGGCGGCTACATTCAGCTAAAGAAAAAATTATTAAATGATGTTTTGACGCTTACAGCTTCTGGTCGTTATGATAAACAAACAAATTTTGATGGTAAATTCACTCCAAGAGTTGCAGCAGTTATCCGTGTAGCAAAAGACAATAATATTCGTTTGTCTTACCAGACATCTTATCGTTTCCCCTCTAACCAAAACCAATATATCAGCTTAAGGCTTGGCGGTGGTAACAGTTTCCTGATTGGCAGTTTACCGGAGTTTCAATCTTATTATAAATTGAATTCTACCAAACCCGGTTATACTGCTGCAAGTGTATTGAACTACAGGGCAGGCTCATTAGCTGATTCAAGCAGGTTGATTAAGGCAACTTTTACCGAATTAAAGCCTGAGACAGTAAATTCGTATGAAATTGGTTACAAGGGAATAATTGGTAAAAAATTATTAATTGATGCTTACTACTACTACAGCAAGTATAATAATTTTATAGTAAGTCAGGCCGTAGTTCAATCTCAAAATGGGCCTAACTTTGAATTGTATTCCGGCTTTAGCAGTAATAATGTTTCTTATAATCAGAACTCATCGAAAAGTGTAAAATCTTCCGGCTGGGGTATAGGTCTTGAATACAAGGCTTATAAGAACTATTTTTTATATGGAAACGTTTTCTCCGATGAGCTAAATGATGTGGCTCCGGGTGATGTTACTTTCTTTAATGCTCCTAAATACCGGGTTAATATTGGGTTACGCAACGACAATGTTTGTCATAATATTGGTTTTAATATAGTAACCAAATGGCAGGATGAGAACTTTTATGAGGGTACATTTATATCTGGTACGCTGCCTTCCTTTGCATGGGTTGATGCACAGATAAGTTACAGACCGGCTGGTACCAAAAGTGTTTTCCGTGTAGGTGGAACCAACCTGGGCAACAACTACTATCGTACTGGTTTTGGTAGTCCGGCTGTGGGTGGTTTGTACTACATGAGCTATGGTTACAATATCAACTAAGAGAATTGGGTTATTCAAGTATAAAGGTCCCGCCGCCGGCGGGACCTTATTTTT